>JAJRVB010000272.1 GCA_024277515.1 Nitrospirota bacterium
CTGAAGAAGAAGGGCCATGTTTTTACCTCGGAGACCGATACGGAAGTCATCTGCCATCTCATTCTCAGTTACACAACAAAGGGATATGAGCTGGAGGAAGCGACAAAAGAGGCGCTTAAACACCTGGAGGGCGCCTACGCTATCGGGGTTATCAGGCAGTCGGAGCCGGACAAGATACTGGCCGTCAAGAAAGACAGCCCGCTTGTAGTAGGGCTTGGCAAGGGCGAATTTTTTCTCGCATCCGACATCCCCGCATTTCTCAAATACACAAGAGATGTAATTATTCTCGAAAATAATGACATGGCTGTCATTACGCGTGAGGGCGTGTCCATCTATAACACTGAGCAGGATAAAAAGGTAAGGAGAAAGGTCACCCGGATAACATGGAGTCCGACTATGGCTGAGAAGGGCGGATACAAACATTTCATGTTAAAAGAAATATTTGAACAGCCCCGGGCGATAGCGGACACTATCAGGGGCAGATTTTCACTCGAAAAGGGAGAAGTTAATATCAAGGAATTTGCCCTGAAAGAGGGCCAGTTAAAGAGATTGCGCAAGATTTTCCTTGTTGCCTGCGGCACGTCATGGCATTCAGCGCTGGTGGGGAAGTATATGATTGAAGAGATGGTCCGGATTCCCTGCGACGTTGATATCGCCTCTGAATTCAGATACAGAAAACCTATCGTCCCGAGGGGCAGTCTCATGATCGTGATCACGCAGTCGGGTGAGACGGCTGACACACTTGCAGCGCAGCGGGAGGCAAAGAGGCTGGGGGCAAAAGTCCTCACAATCTGCAATGTAGTCGGCAGTACGTCCGCACGGGAGGCGGACGGGGTTTTTTATACTCACTCCGGCCCGGAAATCGGCGTTGCCTCTACAAAGGCCTTTACGACCCAGTTGACTGCGCTTTACCTTATTTCGATAGCGCTCGCAAAGGCAAAAGACAGGCTCAGGAAAAAAGATATCAAGGAATTGTTTCGTGATCTGCTCCAGCTCCCCGAGAAGGTGGAGGGGGCCCTTCGTTGTAATGACGCTGTAAAGAAAATCGCGAAAAAGTATTTTCGCGCCAGGGATTTCCTCTATCTCGGGAGGGGCATAAATTATCCTATCGCCCTCGAAGGGGCGTTGAAGCTTAAGGAGATATCATATATACACGCAGAGGGATATCCCGCAGGTGAGATGAAGCATGGACCTATAGCTCTGATTGACAATGACATGCCGGTACTTGCCCTCGCGCCTGATGACAATATTATTGAAAAGATACTTTCGAATATGGAAGAGGTCAAAAGCAGGGGCGGAAGGCTTATCGCGGTGTCAACCGATGGAGACACAAGGGTCCGGTCCCGGGCGTCAAATATCCTGACCATGCCCCGGACCAATTACTACCTTACTCCTGTTATCCTGTCCGTCCCCCTTCATCTGCTTGCCTATTATATTGCGGTTTTAAGAAAATGTAATGTTGATCAGCCGAGAAATCTCGCGAAAAGTGTCACGGTAGAGTGACAATACATATAAATATTGGCAATCATCTCATAAAGTAGTAGCAGTTCCTCATCCATTTCTGATATACTTAGTAAGTCGGCAGATTTTATTCCTGCAGTGTGTATATCTACAGCTATATCAACAAGTCAAGGGGAGAAAATGACCAAGCATGTTTTTTTGAATGATCTTAACCCGCAGCAGAAAAGCGCGGTGCAGCATAACAAAGGCCCTCTGCTTGTGCTGGCAGGAGCAGGAAGCGGCAAGACTAAAGTAATTACGCATCGTTTCGCGTATCTGACCACAGCTCAGAAAATTTCTCCAATGTCCATTCTGGCCATGACGTTTACGAACAAGGCCGCAAATGAAATGAAGGAGAGGATAGAGAACCTGACCGGAAAAAGCTCGAAGGGATTATGGATCGGGACCTTTCATTCTTTATCCGCGAGGATCCTGAGAAAGGAGATAGAGCCCCTCGGGTACGGAAGGGATTTCTGTATTTATGATGAGGATGATGCGGGCAGGCTGGTCCGGTCGATATTAAAAGAGTTCAAGATTCATGAAGCCCTTTTCAGGGGTATCCTGTCAAAAATATCTTCGCTCAAGGCGTCCATGGTCGGTCCGGAAGACCTCCTGGCGAATGAAGACAGCTACGGTTTTGATGAGAAGTTCGCGCGGGTTTATGTGAAATACCAGGATGAGCTCAGGAAAAATAACGCCCTCGACTTTGACGACCTTATTATGTGCACCGTCAAACTGTTTGAAAAACATCCCCGGGTCCTGAAGAAATATCAGACGGAATTTTCTCATTTGATGATCGACGAATTTCAGGACACAAATGCCTCTCAATATCATCTTACCAAACTCCTTGGTTCCAAACACCGGAACATCTGCGCGGTGGGTGATGACGACCAGAGTATTTATAAATTCAGGGGCGCTGAAGTAAAGAATATACATATGTTCAGCAAGGATTTCAAAAAAACAAAAGTAATCAAGCTTGAGCAGAACTACCGCTCCACACAGAGAATTCTTGACATTGCCGACAGTATCATCGCGCCAAACCGGGACAGGACACCCAAGAAGCTCTGGACTGACCGGGGCAGGGGAGACAAGATATTTTATTGCGTGGCGTCTGATGAAATGGAAGAGGCCCGCTATATTGCACAGGCGATAAAGGAGCTGTACCTCAAGGGAAAATATTCATACAGGGACATAGCCGTGCTTTACAGGGTAAACCAGCAGGCCCGGACCCTTGAAGAGGCGATGAGGGAAAATGGACAGCCTTACCGTATATTCGGCGGGCCCAGTTTTTATAAGAGGAAAGAAGTAAAGGACATTATTTCATATCTGAAACTGCTTGCAAATCCGGATGACTCGGTGAGCCTGAAAAGCATAGTGAACTGTCCCTCGAGACAGATCGGCTCTGCCACGATTACCCGGATAGAAAACGAGGCGCGCAAGCGGGATGAGAGCCTTTTCAGGACCATGAAGCATATTGCGGGGAGTAATGGATATACAAAATCACTTAAGGACAAGGTGGGCGGTTTTATTGATATCCTTGACGACCTGATTGCGCACAAAGAAAAGAGCGTGCCTGATCTTATAAAACTGATCCTGAAAAAGACCGGGTATGCCGAGTGGGCGGGAGAAGAGCGGGCTGAGAATCTGAAAGAGCTTAAGAAATTCTCCAAAGGAAAGGACCTGAAGAGTTTCCTTGATACGGCCTCACTATGCAGCGGGCTGGATGAAAATGTCCCGGATGACTGTGTTACATTAATGACATTGCACAGCGCCAAGGGCCTTCAGTTTCCGGTGGTGTTTCTTTCCGGGATTGAGGACGGGCTTGTGCCTCATTTTCACGCGATCAAGGATCCTGATGAACTCGAGGAAGAGCGGAGGCTCTTTTATGTGGGTGTGACGCGCGCCCAGGATATGCTTGTATTGACCGGGGCCAGGAAAAGAAGGCTCTACACCTCGGTGCAGGAGCAGCAGTCGTCAAGATTTCTGGCGGACATCCCCGCTGAATGCTACCAGTGTATTGAAAAGAGGCCCAGGGCTGATGCTGTTAATGCCGCTGTCTTCAAGGTGCCGGTGAAGCTTTCGAATGCGTCTCCCTATGCCGCTGGATCGCGGGTAAAGCATCCCAAGTGGGGAGTAGGGGTGGTGAGAGACAGCTACGGTGAAACGGATGATGTCAAGGTCATGGTCAACTTTTCCACAGTCGGCATGAAGAGGCTCTCGCTGAAGTTTGCCAATCTGGAGAAGCTGTAATGGAAATTGAACATGTTGCCATGCTTGCAAGACTGAAACTCTCAGATGATGAAAAAGGGCTTTTCTCCGCCCAGGTCGGCGGTATAATCAATTATATTGAAAAGTTAAATGAACTGGACACATCTGATGTCGAGCCGACCGCGCATGTCCTTCCCATGAACAATGTTTTCAGAGAAGATAAGCTGAGGTCTTCCCTGCCCCGTGAAAAGGCCCTGCAAAATGCTCCGGACAGAGATGAGGGTTTCTACAGAGTCCCCAAAATCATAGAGTAAGGACCGGATCAGGGGATTCAGGCATCGTATACCATATTTTTGCCCCCCCTTGAATCCTGTATAACCGATTTGTTATTGTGAGGTTGAACCCGAAAAAAGCGGATGTTGCGCAATCAAATAATTAAAAGGAGTTTATTATGCTCAGGTGCATGCTGAGGGCAAAAATACATGGGGCAACGGTTACCGGGGCCGACATTTCATATGAAGGCAGTATGACCGTTGATGAGGCGCTGCTTGATGCCACAGGGATATTGCCCTTTGAACAGGTGAGGGTCAGTAATCTGAACAATGGAGAGAGGTTTGAAACCTATATAATTCCGGGTGAGAGAAACTCCGGAGTCATCTGTCTTAACGGACCGGCTGCCCGGAAGTGTATCGTGGGAGACACTATCATGATCTTTTCTTATGGTTATGTTAGCGAGGATGAGATAAAAGATTTTTCTCCAGTTATAGTAAGACCCGATGAGAAAAACAGGATTTAACAATATTATCCCGTCTTTGACCCGAAAAATGCAGGTCAGGACGTCACAGGGGAAATAATGTCAATTCAACAGAAAATAACAGATGATTTAAAGGCGGCCCTTAAAGGAGGGGACAAAACAAGGGTGTCGGTTTTGCGGATGATAAAATCATCGATGAAAAACAGGGAAATCGAAAAAAAGGCAGCGCTGACGGATGAAGACATAGAGGCAATTTTAGCGTCCTTTGCAAAACGCGCGAGGGAGTCGATAGAACAGTTTGCAAAGGCCGGCAGGACTGATCTCGCGGATAAGGAAGAGCGAGAGCTGTCGGTCGTCATGGAGTACCTGCCGAAGCAGCTCGGGGAGGATGAGCTTAGACGGATCATAAGTGATATCATCAATGAACAGGACCTGTCCGGCCCGGGTGCCGTGGGGAAGATTATGAAGGCCTCGATGGCACGGCTGAAAGGCAAGGCTGACGGCAGCCTCGTAAACAGGATAGTAAAAGAGATACTGGAGGTATAGGTGAAACTCAGGAAGATTTATGAAATGGTTGTGTCAACAGGTATTGAGGCGGACCCGAGGGGGAAGAAAGAGGTCCAAAAGGCCCTCAAAAGGACAAAGAAGAAATACGAGGACCTGAAAGAAGACGAAAAAGAATTTTTTGATACGGAAACCCTCACAAACCCCTATGCTGATACCAGGATATTGTATGGGACCGGTGACGAAGAGATAGGCGCCGCGCTTGTCGGCATTGATATGGAAATGGGTGAAATCCTCCTCGCTGACAGGCTTTCGTCAAAGGGCAAAAAGATCGACCTCGTTATCGCCCACCATCCTGAAGGCAAGGCATATGCAAACTTCTATGAGGTGATGCACATGCAGGCCGGCATCCTCAACAGGTTCGGTGTGCCGATTAATGTTGCCGAAGGCCTTCTGGAGGGAAGGATCAAAGAGGTCGAGAGGAGTGTGTCTCCTGCAAACCATACACGCGCAGCGGACATGGCAGGCCTGCTTGATATGCCGTTTATGTGCGCCCATACACCCGCGGACAATATGGTGACACGGTTTCTGCAGACGACATTTGACAAAAAAAAGCCGGACACCCTCGGTGATGTGGTCAAGATATTAAAGGACATACCGGAATACCGTGAAGCAGCGCGTAACAATGCCGGACCCCGGATACTCATTGGATCAAATGAGCGGAGCGCCGGTAAAATATTCGTGGACATGACGGGCGGCACCTGAGGGGCCAAGGACATATTCGAGAGCCTTGTCAACTCGGGAGTGAGCACGATCGTGGGTATGCATCTTGGAGAGGCCCACAGGAAAGTAGCTGAAAAGCGTCACATGAATGTTGTAATCGCGGGTCACATCTCGAGCGATAATCTCGGGGTCAATCTGATTCTTGATGAAGTCCTGAAAAAGGGGAAACTCAGGATCATCCCCTGCTCCGGATTCAGAAGGTTCAGCAGGCTTAAAAATAAAAAATAAAAGATTAAAAATCAGAATTGTAGAAGTATATTTATTGAAAAGTTAAGAAGGTTGCTGATAAGAACTGATTTGCCCATAATTTTGCATTTTGATTTTTCTATTAAACCATGCCTCCCTATGACAGCTCCCTTGAGGATATAAAGGACAGGATTGATATCGTTGAGCTGATATCTGACTACGTCCATTTGAAAAAAGCGGGGCAGAACTGGAAAGGCCTCTGTCCGTTTCATGCAGAGAAGACCCCGTCCTTTACCGTGAGTCCCGCAAAACAGATATACCACTGTTTCGGCTGCGGAAACGGGGGGGACATCTTTACATTTCTCGTACGATACGAGAATATCGCGTTTCCCGAGGCCCTCGGTATGCTCGCGAAAAAGGCGGGAGTCACCCTCAGGACATCAAAAAAAGATGCAGTAAAGACCGGAGAGAAAGAGACCCTGCTCAATATACACAGGGATGCGCAGGGATTTTACCGCGGGAATCTCCACGGCAGTCATAAGGCGCTGGCTTATCTCGACGGACGGGGCATGGACGGAGAGGCACAGGAGCGCTTTGCGCTCGGTTACGCACCGAAGTCATGGAACGCCCTGCTGAATTTTCTATCCGGCAGGGGACACAGCCATGAAATGATAAAAAAGGCGGGGCTGGCTGTCCAGGGGACAAAGGGCTATTATGATACCTTCCGGGACAGAATTATTTTTCCCATACATGACCTGAAGGGTGATGTGATAGCATTCGGGGGGAGGTCGATTGACGGGTCCGAGCCCAAGTATCTGAATTCTCCCGAGACACTCATTTTCAACAAGCGCCGGGTCCTGTACGGACTCCTCCATGCAAAGGATTCCATAAAACAGGATGGCAATGCCCTTTTTATGGAGGGGTATCTTGATGTTATCACGGCCCATATGTCCGGGTTTAAAAACTCGGTGGCGCCGCTCGGAACAGCGCTCACCCCTGAACACGGGAAACTGATAAAACGGTTTACCGAAGATGTTGTCCTCGTCTTTGACAGTGATCAGGCAGGATTAAAGGCAGCGGGAAATGCCGCCAACATCCTCTTCGGGTCCGGTCTGAATGTAATGGTCCTCACATTCCCTGATAATGAAGACCCGTACAGCTTCCTGCGGAAAAAAGGCGGGGAGGCCTTTGCGAAACTCCTCCGTTCTCCCCTGAATATCATCGACTTTTATATGAGCAGGAAAGGGGACAGGCGCCTCATGGCGCGGGAGGCGCTTGAGACGATATCCAGGGTCCCGGACAGGATACTCCAGGGTGATTACATAAGGATGATCTCTGAGAAACTGAATGTGAGAGAGTCGCTCGTCATGGAGCAGCTCAGGAAAGTAAGCATGAGGCCTTCGGGCGCGCATCAGGAGAATATCACGAAAGCCTTGCCAAGGCCGGGGCGGAAGCCGACTGACGAAGTATATATAATAAAACTCCTCATGCAGTTTCCTGAAAGGTACGAAGA
>JAJRVB010000027.1 GCA_024277515.1 Nitrospirota bacterium
CGTCAAGGGCGAGGGAGAGCAGACCCTGCTCGAACTGGTCCATGCAATCCAGGACAGCACGAAAGAGTACGGAGATATTCATGGACTCGGCTGGAAGCGCGGGGAAGAAATTGTCATGAATGAGGAGAGGGACTTTCTTGATATTGAAGACCTCCCTTTTCCGTATGACGGCAAGGGGAAGGAGATCCTGCTTGAATATATACGGAGGTCTGAGGACACCCTCGAAAATATCGGGTATGAGTCATCACGGGGGTGCCCCCATAAGTGCGGGTTCTGTTATAACGTTTATTTCCACAAGAATGTATGCCGGGTGAAATCCGTTGAGAAGGTCCGGGCCGAACTGAAAAAGCTGAAAGAGCTTGGTGTGAACAAACTGACGTTTTACGATGATACATTTCTGGCCGGGAAAAAGGAGATGATGCTCCAGATCCTTGATCTGCTGAAAGAAATGGACTTCAAGTGGATAGCGAATGTGAGGATCAACACATTTACGCCTGAGCTGATACGGAAGTTTGAGGAAAGCGGCTGTGTTTACCTCTTCTTCGGGGTCGAGTCGCCTGATGATGATGTGCTGAAATACATACAAAAGGGCCAGAACAGGCGGATGATTGATGAAGGGATAAGCATTGCGTCCCAGGCAAAAATCCCGACCCTCTATTCACTGATGATCGGGCTCCCCGGGGAAACAGAGGAGCAGATGAACAGGACACTCGATTTTGCTGATGAGATCCGCCGCCGCCATCCCGGGGCTGAGGTGCCGATTCAGCCCTATGTCCCCCTCCCGGGCACCCGGCTGTATGAAGAGGCATTGAAACATGGCTTTCAGCCGCCAACTCACCTTGAGGGATGGAAGAACTTTACAAACGATGAGGTGCGGAACCCCTGGATAAAGGACCCGAAACTCCTGAATGCGATATACATAAACTCGTTTCTGGCATTCCGTTATGACAGATTTCTCAGAAATTTCTGGAGCAAACTTGTGTTTGGCCCGCTGCACAAGCTCTCTCTCTGGCGGTGGAAACACCGCAACTACACCTGTTTTGTAGAACTGTATCTGTATCTCTCGTATAAACGCCTCGGCAGGTTTTTTATCTTGCTCGAAAAGATGATAAAGAACAAATAAGTTAGATAATTACAGATACCAAAGCACTAATGTCAAATGAATTCCAAGTGCCTAACGTTCTTATTTTAGAATTGTAATATTTGATGTTGATTTGGCATTTGGACTTTCTCATTTGACATTTGTAATATATAACCATGTCAAACATATCCGTTCTTCCCGATCTGTTAATAAATAAAATCGCTGCGGGTGAAGTCATTGAACGCCCTGCATCTGTGGTAAGGGAACTGGTGGACAATGCGGTCGATGCAGGGGCAAAGCGGATTGATGTTGAGGTGCTTCATGGCGGGAAAAAATACATGAAGGTCTCTGATAACGGCTGCGGCATGGACAAGGAAGACGCACTGCTCTGCTTTGAGAGGCATGCGACGAGCAAGATCAGATCAGAAGACGATCTCTTTAATATTTCGACGCTCGGGTTCAGGGGTGAAGCCCTGCCTTCCATTGCATCAGTCTCTAAAGTAACGCTCAGATCATCAAAGGCGGACTCTGATGCGGGGATCAAGATAGAAATCGGGGCGAATCAGAAAAAAGAGGTTTCAGAAGCCCCCCCGATAAAAGGCACGACGGTGGAGATCAGGGATATTTTCTACAATACCCCTGCAAGGAGGAAGTTCCTGAAGACAGTGCCTACCGAGCTTTCTCATATAATCGATACGGTGGTCCAAAAGGCCTTTGCATATCCGGATACAGCCTTCTCCCTTATTCATAACAAGAGCGAACTCTTGAACGCCCCTGCCGCGTCAGACCTGAAAGAGAGGTTTACCCAGCTGTATGGTGAAGAGATGGCCGGAGAGTTTCTGGATGTAAAAAAAATGTCGAAGGCAATCAGCGTTACCGGATTCACATCGTCTGCTGATTTTACGAGGGCATCAAGGAGTCACCAGATTATTTTTGTAAATAAACGTCCGGTCAAGAATGCTACCGTAAACCATGCGGTCTACAATGCATACCGTGAAGTAATCTCAAAAGAGAGGCACCCTGCTTATTTTCTCTTCCTCGAGATAAACCCGGAAACAGTGGATGTGAATGTGCACCCTGCAAAACGGGAGGTGAAGTTCGAGCGGCCGGATGAGATTCACCGGTTTGTAAGGGCTGCCGTGTATGAAGCGCTTAATCCCGGGTCTGAAATAGATGTCTTCACGCCTCCGGCGTGGAAGGGGGGCGGATATCAGGGTGCCGCGTCTTACCCGCTCTCAGAAAAGGACCCTCCGGTCGTGAGTGAATCCCTGTCTGCCATGCCGGCGGATTCACAGACCGACATTTTTGCTTCCGGGATTACTCCTGAAACAGCATCTTTTTTTTACATCGGGGAATCCTTTGTCGCAACCGTTACGGACCGGGGGCTGCTCATTATCGATCAGCATGCCGCACATGAACGGATCATGTATGAAAAGTTCCTCAGGAAGGTCTCGATAGAGTCCGAACCCCTGTTTCTGCCTCTGAGGGTGGAGCTCCCGGTAAAGGAGTTCAATCTGATCATAAAACAGAGGGGCATCCTTAATGGTTTCGGCCTTGATATAGAGGAATTCGGAGGGAGCAGCATCATCATACGGTCCATCCCCAAAGAACTGAAAAAGGCGGATGTGAAGGGCCTGCTTCTCGATGTGGCATCCGGAATAGTTGATGAAGATACGACAGGTATTGCAAGTGACCTGACGGAAGACACGCTATTGAAAAACATAGCTGCCAGGCTCGCATGCCACAAATCGGTCAGGGGGAAAGAGCAGCTCAACAATGAACAACTGACAAGGATGATGTCTGACCTTGACAAGGCGGATGAGCCGGATAAATGCCCGCACGGCCGGCCGACAAGGATTTCCCTCTCTCTGGATGATCTGAACAGGATGTTCAAGAGGACATAATAAGGTCCTGTGGTGAGTGGACTTATGAATGGTGCGGGGCCGGGGCTGAATGTGCTGGTGTAATGACCCTGGGTTTTCCCGGCTGAACAGGTTTAGCGTGTGATGCGGTCTGCTTGAAATTTTCGAGACACTCGACCATGTCCCTGCTGACCCGGTCGACTTTTTTAATGAGTTCAAGTGTCCGTGACCTGTCGCCCTTCTGAAATGCCTGGGCAGCCTCTTTTGCGAGATTATGGATTTCTTCATGGGGGGACTCGATTCTTGCGAATTCGGAAAGTCCGCGATATTTATCAGCGCTGTTGCTGAAATACCATTGGCCCAGCCTGCAGTCCCTGTGGTCTACGATCTTTGAGGGGTCGACGGTCTCGTCAGAGTAGAACATCCGGTACAGCTTCTGGACCCAGTTTTTATGGGCGATCTTGAAAAATTCCATGACATATGTGATATCTTCCGGCATCCTGAACTTTGCAGTATAGTCCGTCAGATTATTGATGGCCTTGCTTAATACGACGAACTCCTGTGTCATGTGCTCCATTTCCCTGCTCGTTGTCATGACTGTACTGATAAATGCTTCTATGCTCTGGCTGATCTCCTCGATAGTGGTGGACTGCTGGTTTATGGCGGCTGCAATCGAGGAAGTCTTGTCATCCGATTGTTTTGTGAGGTCCAGAATGGTCTCGAGTGCATCCTGGGTAATATGTATATGTTTTACCGAATCCTGAACATTGGTCATTGAGAGCTGCATCTGTGTTGCCGTATCGCGCGAGTCCGCCTGGATGCCGCCTATTTTCCTGGTGATCTCGGATGTGGCTGATACGGTCTTTTCAGCCAGTTTTCTCACCTCTTCAGCAACGACCGCGAAACCTCTTCCCTGTTCTCCTGCCCGTGCCGCTTCTATTGCCGCGTTCAGGGCAAGGAGATTGGTCTGGTCCGCGATATCATTGATGATGCGGATAATGTCCCCGATCTCCTCGATCTTGTTGTCCAGCCCACGGACCATACGTTCGAGGCTTTCCGTGGTGTCTGAGAGGGTATTCATGCTGTTTATGGCCATGCCCATGTTTTTCATACCGCTTTCGGTATCTTCCGTAACTTTGATTGAAAGTTCCGCAGCCGTGTCCGCGTCTTTTGCAACCTCAACGATCATCCCTGACATCTCTTCCGAAGTCCTTGATATCTGTTCGCCCTGCCGCCTGTTATGTCCGATGGCCTCTAAATTCGAATTTACAAACTGCCATATGTGGCTCATCGCAATGTTTATGGATGCGGAGTGCTCAAGAAGGTCCCTGTACATCAGTTTGTAACTGCTGAAGAGCTCCCTTGTTTCGAGTGTAAGCCCTGCCAGTTCATCATGTCCACTGCATTTTATGTCGCCGTTGAGGTTGCGGTCTTTCATCATGGACAGGGCATCTTTAACAGGGGGGATTTTCATGAAAACAGTTCGTCTCAGGATATAATAACCAGCGCCCGTCATGATCAGGGAAATGATAAATAAGAGGAGCGGAAGATAACTGTTTTTATGCGGGATATCCGGGGAGTATGCATTCAGAAGCAGAAAATTTGCAGTAAAGCATAGTGCGAGCACTATAAACATCAGCGCCACTTTTATTTCTGTCTTGCCTTGCATCAATGTTCCGGCCTCAGTTCGCGTTCATCGTAACCAGTCTCAGGTGTGCCCGGACTATGACAATGAACACCTGTTTTCCCCTCATGCAGGATTTGTCGGATTATTCTGCTAAATACTTTAGCAGTGATGTGACCACTCTGCTTGATTTGTTTCATTATGATCAATGAAAATATACAGAGCAAAAAAACAATTTTACGCCGCATTTAAATAAGAATATTATTTATGGGCATTATTCAGGACAAAACCGTAATTATCATTCTCGGTCCGACAGCTGTCGGGAAAACCGGTCTGTCGCTGCTGCTTGCGCAGGCATTGCATACTGAAATAATCAGCGCTGACTCGATGCAGGTGTATCGTTACATGGACATTGGCACGGCCAAACCATCAGCAGAGGAGCTGAAAAAAGTCCCGCACCACTTAATCAGCATCATGTCGCCTGCTGAAATCTTCAGCGCCGGGCTTTTCCGGGAAAAGGCCTCTTCAATAATCGATGACCTTCATGGCAGGCACAAAATCCCCCTCATTACCGGAGGCACAGGGTTGTATATACGGGCATTGACAGGGGGGCTTTTTGAAGGGCAGGGCGCTGACGAGGCATTGAGGGAAAGGTTGAGAGGGGATGAAAAACGCAATGGAAAGGGGTCGCTTTATAATAAGCTGAAACTCCTCGATCCCGAGGCAGCCGGAAAGATAGGCCCGAATGATCTCAGGCGGACCATCCGGGCACTTGAGGTTGCGATCAATGAGCAAACCGGGATCTCCGGGATGCAGAAGCGGATGACAATACCGTCCGATTATCATTTCATAAAAATCGGCCTCTCAAGAGACCGGGAGGAACTTTACAGGCTTATTGAGGACAGGGTAGACATGATGGTGAGTGACGGCCTGCTTGATGAGACCCGGAAGCTCCTCGAAATGAGGCCGAACAGGGCAGCCATGCAGGCGCTCGGGTACAAGGAGATGAAGCTTTATCTTGACGGCCAGGTTGACCTGCATGAGGCTGTCAGGCTGATTAAGAAACGGACCAGAAACTTTGCAAAGAGACAGTATACGTGGTTCAGGAAAGAACCGGGGATCCACTGGGTAGATATAACAGGGATGAAGAGCGCAGGGACAATATTAGAGAAGGTAATAAATGATATTGATATTATGAAGAAATTGATTTACTCTATTAAAACCTGAAGAGGTAAAGTTTTGGCCTTTTTCACTTATTAAAAAAAGGAGATGCCGTATGAATAACAAAGACCGCAAACTTCAGGACCTGTACCTGAATTACCTCAGGAAAGAAAAGATCCCGGTTTCCATTTTTCTCGTAAACGGGACCCGTTTGAAAGGGACGATCAGGGGATTTGATAATTTTGTTATTCTTTTAAAACAGACCACCCAGCAGCTTATTTACAAACATGCAATATCGACGATCTCTCCTGAAAAAGAAGTCAACTTGAGGGCTGAAAGCGAAAAGGCGGAGAAGTAAATATTGCAGTCATCACTTCGCAATCCGGTTATTACTGTAGACGCAATTATTGAAGTAAACAGCGGTATTGTACTCATAAAGAGAAAAAACCCTCCCTCTGGCTGGGCGCTCCCCGGGGGTTTTGTGGATTACGGCGAGACACTTGAGGAAGCTGTATGCCGGGAAATGAAGGAAGAGACCGGCCTGGATATACACCTTGTGAGACAGTTCCACACCTATTCAGATCCGGACCGTGATCCCCGGCACCATACAATATCCACCATATTTATAGCTACTGCAGCCGGCAGTCCCAGGGCCGGAGATGATGCAAAAGAGGCAGGGGTCTTTACAAAGGACGATCTTCCCGATGATATCGCCTTTGACCACAGGCGGATACTTGACGACTATTTCAATAATAAATACTGAACAGCAGGGTTCGGGGATTCAAGGGGTCAAGGATTCGAGTGAAACAGATCTGTGTTCTTTATAGCTTCAGGTCAGCATTAATTTTTATCAGTTTCCCCCTGGCATCGGCGGCAATTACGCCGTCAGCAGTGACGGCTTTTGCATAGGCCTCAATAGTTTTTCTGGTATCTTTTTTGATAGTTGCCTCAACAACAATTCTCTTGCCTACTTTCAATGCCTTTTTCAGTCGTATGTCCATGCGGGCGGTAACTGCGGGCATCCCCATTTCGATAGCGAGTTTTACCATTATCTCATCAAGGAGGGTCGCTATGATTCCACCATGAACAATATTCATGTATCCCTGATGTTCCTTTTGGGGGCAGAATACGGTCTTCATCGTCCTCCCGTCAAAAGAGAACTCAAGCTTCAGACCGACAGGGTTTTTCGGCCCGCATACAAAGCAGTATCCATCATCAGTGAGGTCCATGGGTTTCATATTATATGATATCATGAAATATGCAGGTTTATCGTACACCATTACGGCCCAAAGAACCTCTCAAAAAGATACTGGACAGGTTCTACAGGGACTTTGATTTCAGGGAGAGGCTCAGACATGACCCCCTCGAATTTCCCCATAGATATTCAAACCCTGCTGATATTGAAGCAGCCGGTTTTATCTCAGCCTGTTTTGCGTATGGAAGGGTAGACCTCTTTAAACCGGTCATAGAGAAGATTCTCAAACCCTGTGGAAACCGTCCCGGAGCATATTTCCTGAAATTTTCATTGAAGAGAGAGATGAGGCATTTTCAGAAGATCAGTTACCGGTTTAACAGGGAAGAGGACATACTCTGTTTTATCTATATACTGCACCGGGTGTTAAAAAAGTGGGGTTCGCTCAGAGACCTTTTTTATCACTTTTATCAACCGGACCATACAGACATCAGGACCGCACTCGAGGGCTTTATTAATTATATTCTTGCCATAGACACACGGCCTGTCTATGGCAAGAATATAAAACCGAAGGGCCTGCTCCAGCTCCTGCCGTCTCCGAAAAGGGGCAGTGCATGCAAGCGCATGAACCTTTTTTTGAGATGGATGGTGAGAAGGAAGGACATTGACCTCGGGATCTGGGAACGCATCCCGCCGTCAAAATTAATTATACCCCTTGATACCCATATATCAAGAATTTCGAGATGCCTCGGTCTGACAGACCGGACTGCGTCAGACTGGAAAACAGCGCAGGAAATAACCGCATCACTCAGGAGATTTGATCCGCTGGACCCTCTTAAATATGACTTTGCCCTGTGCCACCAGGGGATCTCCGGCTTATGCAGGGGTGAAGCGCGGGTTTCTGTCTGTTCAGGCTGCATATTTGCGCCTCTCAAGTCAATATGATATATCTCATAACAGACCAGCCCCCTCTTAAGATAAAATAAATATATAATTACTCTAAATAAGGGGTGGATATTGTGAAAAAACCGGTCATTGATTATGATGAGTGCATCGGGTGCGGTTCATGTGTTGAAGTGTGCCCTGAGGTGTTTCGACTGAATGAAGATGAAGCCAGGGCATATGTAAAGGCGGAAGACAAGTGTGCTACATGCGACTGTGAAGAAGCCGCAACTATCTGCCCTACCGAGGCGATTTCACTTTCTGATTAATAACACGAATGCTGTATAAACAATTTTAAAGGAGGGGAAGATGGGAGTGCTTGACCTTAAAAAACTGATAAAGTTTAATCCTGACAAACTGACGAGGGAGATGCTCGATGACAAACCTGAAATGAGGATCGCGCTCATGTGCCTTGAGCCGGGGCAGAAACTGACTCCTCATAAGGCGCCCATGCGTCTGTTAATGTATGTTGTCGAGGGCAGGGGCACGTTCACGATCGGAGAGGAAGAGATAGAAGCGGATGAGAAGACATGCCTTCCCTGTGACCCGATGGTTGAACACGGATTCAGGGCTGACAAAGGTGAGAAGCTTGTTGTCATGGCCATCGTGACTCCGGTAGAATAGAGTCCGGCAGCCGGCAATTAGAGTTTTTTATAGATTGATTAAATCCTTATGCAAATCATCGGGATATGATATAATATACTTCGACCATATTGGAAAAATTGCTCAGCTGGGTTTAAACGGGGAGCAGTTTATCTGTTTAATCATATTCAAACAGAATAAATATCATTCAGGAAGGAGGAGACAGTATGAAACCGGTAATCGATTATGATGAGTGTACAGGCTGCGCAACGTGCGTAGAGTTATGTCCTGAAGTATTCGAGATGGGCGATGATGAGAAGGCCTTTGTAAAGGCCGAGGACAAGTGTGATACGTGTGACTGCCAGGAGGCTGCAGATACCTGCCCTTCAGAGGCAATAACATTCGAATAACACACGATTCTTGTAAAAATGCAGTGAAGAGTATTGTCCCTCCGGCAACAGGATTCAGGTTGCCGGGGGGATTTTTTTATGCCCTCTAATTGAAAATGAATTTCAATTTCCTTGACTAAAAGTGCGGCGGCATTTTAAAATAAATGGGCCATGAAAATGAGAGAGAGCCGCGTATCAGAGAGAGACAGGAAGATAAAAGAGAAAAAAGAGAGGCTGAAGAGCTTCCTGAAGGAAAAAGGACTTAAATCCACCCGACAGAGAGCCCTGATTGTGAATGAATTTTTCAAGGCCGATGAACACGTTACCGCGGAAGATCTGTATAAGAAGATCAGCCGGAAGCACAGGGACATAGGATTGACAACGGTATACAGGACACTGAAACTCCTCACGCAATCAGGTCTTGCCACAGAGAGTGTATTTGCGGATAATCTTACACGATACGAGCCGCTCTCGGCAGATGATCATCATGACCATCTTATCTGCCTGCATTGCGGATCGATCACCGAGTTTGAGAATCCGAAGATTGAGCGGCTTAAGGAGAGGATCGCAGGGGAATTTGGTTTTATCCCTGTGTCTCATAAAATGGAGCTTTACGGATACTGCAATGCCTGCAGGGAAAATGCGCAATCTTTGTAGGTTCAGATTTCAGAGTTCCCAAAACAGATAATGGATATTGAGCAGGAGATAACAGGCGATGCATGAGCACTGCCGCAAACAGGATGAAGCAGAGAGCGGCGCCCCGTCCATATGCCTTGTAGGCAACCCGAATGTCGGCAAGAGCGCTATTTTCGGTTTGCTGACGGGCCGCTACGTTACAGTGTCAAACTATCCCGGGACCACGGTTGACGTCATAAAGGGTGAACTGTTCATACAGAAGAAGAAATATCAGATCATAGATACCCCCGGCGTAAACAGTCTTGTCCCGATGAGCGAGGATGAAAAAGTCACCCGGGACATTTTGCTCGAACAGAGATCCGATACAGTGGTCCATGTTGCCGACTCAAAAAATATGAAGCGGTCCCTTTTTATCACCATCCAGCTTATCGAGATGGGTCTCCCACTGGTACTTGCCCTGAATATGCGGGATGAGGCCGCTCACAGGGGTATTGATATCAATGAAAAAAAGCTCAGCGGAATATTCGGGCTGGATGTGGTTTCAACCATTGCGGTACAGAAGAAAGGCATCAATGCCCTGAAAAAGGCCGCTGTTAAACCGCGGACATCCCCGTACCGGCTTATGTATGATGCAATAATTGAGAAATATATCTCGAAGATTGAACCTCTCATGCCGGAGTCTCACATATCGCAGAGGTCGACCGCACTCATGGTGCTTTCAGGAGACAATACATTAAAGGGCTGGCTCCTGGACAATCTTGCTAA
>JAJRVB010000273.1 GCA_024277515.1 Nitrospirota bacterium
CTCGCCCACGCTCTCATAAAAAGTGACATAGAGGGTCTTATGAAAATAATCTACACACCCACTGTGGGGCTTGCCTGCAGGGAATATTCATCAATGTTTCGAACTGCACAGGGGCTTCATTTCTATCCCGGGAATATTGACCGTGCAGAGGACATCCTGAACAGGTTTTCCCACCGGGACATTCGCGTGGCGGTGGTAACTGATAACCAGGGCATACTCGGCATAGGCGATCAGGGAGCAGGGGGAATAGCCATATGTCTCGGCAAGCTCATGCTTTATACTCAGGCTGCGGGCATCGCTCCCTGGCACTGCCTGCCAATCTCTCTTGACGTTGGCACTGACAGTGAAGAACTCCTGAATAATAACGACTATCTCGGCTGGCGTCACACCCGGATGAAGGGAGCAGAGTATATATCGTTTGTTCAGCGTTTCGCGAGGGCCTTTAAATCAGTTTTTCCTAACGCACTTTGCCAGTGGGAAGATTTTTCTAAGCAGAATGCCTTTGAGATCAGGGACGCATATCTTCATGACATGATATCTTTTAATGATGACATTCAGGGGACAGGAGCAGTAAGTCTTGCAGCGATTCTGTCTGCCATGAAAATCAAAGGTGAATCACTGGACAGACAGATTTTTCTTATTTATGGAGCCGGAGCCGGTGGGATAGGTGTTGCAGAACAGATTAAGACTGCCCTTAACGGGTGCGGGCTGTCAGACGGAGATGCACAGGACCGGATATTTGTAATTGACAGAATGGGACTTATAACCTCGGGGCATGCAGCTCCGTACCAGAATAATTTTGCGAGGAATCCGAACGACCTCCGCTGGTATAAGAACGAGCAAGACGGTAAACTGCTGAATGTAGTAAAACACGGCAAGATAACCGTGTTAATCGGAACGTCAGGACAGGCCGGTCATTTTACAAAAGAGATTATAGGAGCCATGCTGGCAAACACCGACAGACCAGTAGTTCTACCGCTCAGCAACCCAACAGATTATAGCGAGGCAATTCCTGAAGAAATCATTGAATGGACTTCAGGACGCGGGCTCGTTGCTACCGGAAGTCCATTTGAACCTGTTCGATATAATGATAATAAAGTCAGAATCAGTCAGTGCAATAATGTACTCATATTCCCCGGAGTCGGACTTGGTGTCCTCGCTTCCGGGGCAAAAGAAGTATTGCCGGAGTTTTTCACTGCTGCTGCGCATGCGGTGTCAGAGTCTGTTACTGCTGAAGACCGAAACAACGGCATACTGCTGCCATCTATTAATTCACTGCGGAAAGTGGGAGAAAAGGTAGCCATTGCCGTGGGCCGTGCAACGATAAGAGAGCACATCAGCGGGTCATATGCATTCGGAGATTTCGAGCATAATAACGATGCTGAACGAATGGAAGTGCTGATAAAACATATGGGATGGAGTCCCTCTTACCTGCCGCTCAGACAGGCATGACATGGTATAAATTCGAAGCATCATTTGGGATGATATTGTAATATAATTACGGTGGCTATTTGAGATATTCATATATTGTGCGAAAACTGATGTGAGGTGAGCATATTGCGATTATTACCGGAAAGCTCTGCAGGAAAAAAGATCCTGATGGCTGTCACAGGCCAGGTGATGATCCTTTTCGTCCTCATCCATGTACTGGGGAATTCCACTCTCTTTGTCGGAGGCCTTAACGCTTATGCCGAGAAACTGCGTTCTATTCCTCCTCTTGTATGGGCTACCCGGATCGTGATGCTTGCGATGTTAATTGTCCATGTTTATTTGAGCATTCGCTTGACTCTTGAGAACAACAGGGCGAACCCTGAGTTATATGCCGTAAAAAAACATCTTAAAGCTACATTTGCTTCAAAGAACATGATCTGGACAGGACTTGTAATAGGTGCGTTTCTTGTTTACCACCTATTGCACTTCACAATCCATGTGATCAATCCGGAAATGTCTGCCAGTATGAATGTGGATGCATTGGGACGGCCTGATGTATCTGCAATGGTTATCGCCAACTTTCAGACTTTTTCGATTTCATTAATTTATATAGCAGCAATGATTGCTCTTTTGCTACACCTTGCACATGGCATACAGAGTTCTTTTCAGACCCTTGGGCTGAATAATGACAGAATGTTGCCGCTCATTATTAAGGCCGGTTCTATTGTGGCGGTTATTCTTTTTATGGGGTATATTTCGATCCCCGCGATTATCTTTTTGGAATTGATAAAAGGTTAATATCATGATACTTGACGGAAAGTGTCCATCAGGCCCTCTTCCCGAAAAATGGGACAGGCACCGCCGGTCATTGAAACTGGTCAACCCTGCCAACAAAAGAAAGTATCGAATCATAGTTGTCGGTACAGGACTGGCAGGAGCATCTGCCGCTGCAACGCTCGGAGAACTCGGCTATAACGTTGACGTCTTCTGCTATCAGGACAGCCCCAGGCGGGGACACAGTATCGCGGCACAGGGTGGAATAAATGCAGCGAAAAACTATCCCAACGACGGAGACAGCATATTCAGGCTCTTCTATGACACGGTCAAAGGCGGTGACTTCCGGGCAAGAGAGGCAAACGTGTACCGCCTTGCTCAGGTCAGCAATAACATCATAGACCAGTGCGTAGCGCAGGGGGTGCCATTTGCTCGCGACTACGCGGGGTACCTCGACAACCGGTCCTTTGGCGGGGCGCAGGTCTCACGTACATTTTACGCAAGGGGACAGACAGGCCAGCAGCTCCTGCTCGGCGCATATTCCGCAATGTCCCGCCAGATAAAGGCAGGAACGGTAAGACTGTATCCCCGCACAGAGATGCTTGATCTCGTCACCGTTGATGGTGAAGCAAAAGGGATAACTGTCAGGGATATGGTTACTGGTGAGATTGCATCGTATGCAGGTGATGCAGTTTGTCTATGCACCGGAGGCTATGCAAATGTTTTTTATCTATCAACGAATGCAATGGGTTCGAATGTCACTGCTGCATATCGCGCATATAAAAAGGGCGCCTTTTTTGCGAACCCCTGTTATACACAAATCCATCCAACCTGTATCCCCGTATCAGGAGACCATCAGTCAAAGTTGACCCTGATGTCCGAGTCTCTCAGGAATGACGGAAGGTGCTGGGTCCCCGGGGAAAAAGGGGACAACCGGCCGCCTCACGAAATCCCGGAAGCAGAGCGGGATTACTACCTTGAAAGAAAGTATCCCGGTTTCGGAAATCTTGCGCCGCGGGACATTGCATCACGGTCGGCAAAAGAAGTATGCGGTGAGGGAAGGGGCATAGGGTCGAGCGGCTATGGCGTATACCTTGATTTTGCGGACGCCATTAAAAGGCTGGGCGAAAATGTGATAAGAGAGCGATATGGAAACCTCTTCGAAATGTACGAAAGAATTACCGGCGAAGATGCATACAACCGGCCCATGCGGATTTATCCGGCGCCTCATTATACTATGGGAGGCCTCTGGGTCGATTATAATCTGGAGAGCACTCTGCCGGGCCTTTTTGTCCTTGGCGAGGCAAACTTTTCGGACCACGGGGCCAACCGTCTCGGGGCGAGCGCTCTTATGCAGGGGCTTGCGGACGGCTATTTCATTATCCCTTACACTATAGCTGACTATCTCGCACGGACTGCACCGGGCGGGGTCTCTACCGGCAATGCGGAATTCAGAAAATCCGCGGATGATGCAGCAGACCTTGTCAAACGGCTTCTTTCCATTAACGGCAAACGGACGGTGAATGATTTTCATCGCGAACTCGGCAGGATCATGTGGGACGATGCGGGCATGGCGCGGAGCGAAGAAGGCCTTGAGCAGGCCCTGAAGAAGATCCCGGAACTGCGCGACCGTTTCTGGAATGATGTGAAGATCATCGGCAGCGGATATGAGTTAAACCAGGAACTCGAAAAGGCAGGCCGGGTCGCTGACTTCCTTGAGTTCGGCGAACTCCTGGTACTGGACGCGCTTCACCGCAATGAGTCCTGCGGCGGACACTTCCGCGTGGAATACCAGACAGCTGACGGGGAGGCAAGGCGTGATGACGATAACTTTTCATATGTTGCTGCCTGGGAATTCAACGGCTCGGACAAAAGGCCTGTCCTTCACAGGGAACCGCTTGCGTTTGAAAATGTGGTGCCGGACGTCAGGAGCTACAAGTAATGGACCTTACCCTCTATGTATGGCGGCAGAAAGGCCCTGAGCAGCCAGGCAGGCTTGAGCAGTACAGGGCCGGTAACATCAGCGCGGAAATGTCATTTCTTGAAATGCTCGATGTGGTAAATGATGATTTAATCAGGAAGGGAGTTGAACCCATAGCCTTTGACCATGACTGCCGCGAAGGCATATGCGGCACATGTTCCCAGGTAATAAACGGTGTTCCTCATGGCCCGGAGGAACGGACCACGGTTTGTCAGCTTCACATGAGGCATTTCAGGGACGGAGATTCTATTTATATCGAGCCGTGGCGGGCAAGGGCATTTCCGATTATTAAGGATTTAATAGTGGATCGCAGCGCCCTTGACCACTTGATCCAGGCAGGCGGCTATGTCTCGGTTCACACAGGGGGAGTGCCTGACGCTAATGCCATCCTCATCTCCAAGCCTGATGCTGACATGTCTATGGATGCCGCGGAGTGCATCGGCTGCGGTGCCTGCGTAGCTGCCTGTCCCAATGGTTCGGCAATGCTCTTTACAGCCGCAAAAGTCACCCAGCTTGCCATGCTGCCCCAGGGCAGGCCGGAAGCAAAAAAACGGGTATGCATGATGACTGAAGAAATGATGAAAGAAGGGTTCGGCAACTGCTCCAATCATTATGAGTGCCAGGCAGCCTGCCCGAAGGGCATCAAGGTTTCTTTTATTGCGAAGCTGAACAGAGAATTTATCAAGGCCTTTGACTCTCACGGGGAATAGTAATCCCTTAACCATCCGATGAACTTTGAAGTATCCATAATCTGGGCATTATTGCCTGTCTTTGCTGTTATTGTAACGGGCTATGGAATGCGTTGCTATGGATTCCCGGGTGATACATTCTGGCCTCATGCTGAACGTTTCACATACTTCATTCTCTTTCCATCTCTGCTCTTTCAGAAAACAGCA
>JAJRVB010000274.1 GCA_024277515.1 Nitrospirota bacterium
GAAGAACCCATTGTCTCGATAGACATGAACGGGAACCCGCATTCATCGATCATTGACGCGAGTCTGACCAGGGTGCTTGAGGGTACGATGATCAAGGTCCTTTCATGGTATGACAATGAGTGGGGCTACAGCACCCGGCTCAAGGATTTAATGCTTTATATCGACAGCAAGAGGTAAGCATAATTATGAAAAATAGTCAGTCCCTGCCGATCAAGGGGGTATGGAACAAGCTCACTATCAAAGACCTGAACATCAGAGGAAAGCGGGTCTTTATTCGTGTTGATTTTAACGTGCCCCTGGATGAAAATCTGAACATAACCGATGACAGGAGGATCCGCGCGGCCCTCCCGACTATCAACTATGCGATAGACGAAGGCAGCAAGGTAATTCTTGCCTCGCACCTCGGGCGGCCCAGAGGCAAGTCTGATAAAAGATACAGTCTTGCCTCTGTTGCAAGAAGGCTCCAGCGCCTTATAAGAAAAGAAGTGACCTTCCTTCCAGACTGCGTCGGCCCAAAAGTTGAAGAAGCGGTCAGCAAGATGGCTGAAGGCGACATCATCCTTCTCGAAAATCTGCGCACACACTCTGAAGAAGAAGCAAATAACGAGGCATTCAGCAAGGCGCTTGCAAGACTTGCCGACTACTATGTAAATGATGCTTTCGGGGCTTCTCACAGGAAACATTCCTCAATTGTAGGCATTACAAAACTGCTCCCGTCTGCTGCGGGCTTTCTCCTGCAAAAAGAAATAGATTACCTGCAGGGTGTCGTGAACAATCCGGTCAGACCCTTTGTAGCAATCCTGGGCGGGGCAAAGGTATCTGGCAAAATTGACGTTATCCGGAACCTTGAAGAAAAAGTTGACAAGGTGATTGTGGGAGGCGGTATGGCATATACCTTTCTGAAGGCAGAGGGATATAATGTGGGCGACTCGCTGGTGGAAGACGATATGCTTGATCTTGCCAACGAAATAAGGAAGGGTGTCGTGGCAAAGGGGATCAAATTCTACCTCCCCGTGGATTGTGTGATCGCCCAGAGCATCGAGCCGGGGGCCGAGACAAAGCTGGTCACTGCCCAGGAAATACCGAGTGGATGGAAGGCGGTTGATGTGGGCCCTGCATCCGTAAAACTTTTCTCCGAGGCGATAGAGAGTGCAAAGACGATTCTCTGGAACGGGCCGATGGGTGTGTTCGAAGTGGATGCATTTTCAAGGGGTACATTTGCGATGGCTCATTCAGTTGCGGATGCGTATGCCCTGACCATAGTCGGCGGGGGCGACACAGACCTCGCGGTCAGCAGGGCAGGTGTATCCGAGAGCATTTCGTTCATATCAACCGGGGGCGGGGCAGCGCTGGAGCTTCTCGAAGGAAAAGATCTGCCCGGACTTGTGGCCCTGACAGACAAATAAAAAAGTAGTCAGCAGACAGAAAACAGTAGTCAGTGAAAAGATGCTGCCCTGTCTACTGTCTACTTGTAACTTTTTTTCATATGTCTTTCGATTTCTCTCTTGGCCTCTTTTTCCTTTGTCGATGCCCTTTTCTCATACTGTCTTTTGCCTTTGGCAAGGCCTATTTCTACTTTTACCTTACCGTTTTTGAAGTAAATCCTTAATGGAATCATGGTAAGTCCCTGCTGGCTCGTCTTGCCCCACAGCTTGTTTATCTCTCTTTTGTGCAGAAGCAGCTTTCTTGTCCTTAAGGGGTCATGGTTCTGAATATTACCATGGCTGTATGGACTTATATGGCAATTCAGCAGAAAGGCCTCCCCATCCTTAAACAGGGCATAACTGTCTTTAAGGTTGGCCCGTCCTTCCCTTAGAGACTTTACCTCTGTTCCGACCAGAGAAATCCCTGCTTCATATTTTTCGAGGATATGATAATCGTGAAAGGCCTTTCTGTTGGTAGAAACTATCTTTTCCATCACAAGGAGAATAACCTTACCATATCCGGCAAGTCAATATTTGCGCAGTTAAACGGATAATCATATCTAATAAAATTATATATTGGTTGACAATTAACACAAAAAATTATAGATTACTATTTGTCTGAAAATATGGAGTGATGACGTCATGTCGCATCTCTGCACTTATCATTTATCCTAACATTAAAAAACAGGGGGAGGTAACAGGGAATTATGAAGCGGATAATTTCTGTAGTAAATCTGAAAGGCGGGGTCGGGAAAACTACCACAGCAGTTAATCTTGCAGCATGCTGGGGCGAACAGGGCAAGAAAGTCCTGCTTGTTGATCTTGATCCCCAGGGGAGCGCAAGTTTAAGTATCGGAGTGATCAACGAAGGCAGGGAATTGCAGAACGCGCTCCAGAAGATCGTTGCGCTGCCTGTCGTGTCAACAAATGTCCCGGGACTGGACCTTGTTCCGGCCGGCCCTGAGCTTGTTGCAGCGAGAAATGTTTTCGTTGACGGCCCGGGCGATGAGATATTCAGCAGCTGTCTCAGGCAGACCAATGGAGACTGGGACTGTGTCATTATAGACTGTCCGCCCAGCCTTGATGTCCTCACCATGTCAGCGCTCATGGCGTGTCAGCATGTCATTGTCCCGGTGGAGGCCTCATTTCTCGGCCTGAACGGTGTAAAGCAGATGGTCACGGCTGTTGATTCGGTAAAATCAAGAAGACCCGAGCTTGATATAAGGGCAATCGTCCCTTGCCGCGCGCATCCCCGGCGCCGTATACACTGGGAGATCATGGAGAGGCTGAAGGGAATGTTCCCCGGCAGGGTGTCTCCGATTATTCATGAAAATGTTTCACTCGCTGAGGCCCCCGGCCGCGGCAAGCCTGTGATCATGACTTCACGCATATCCCGCGGTTCTGATGATTACCGCCTGGTTTCCCTCTGGCTGTCGGACCAGCTCGGATTTGAAGAAACATCCGAGACGGTATTATCTGAAGATACGGATGTGCCCCGGGAAACTGTATACGGGCCGCTCGAGCACGTAACCAACATTTAATAACATATCGAGGTTCAACCTCGATATTATTAACCTTCCGGTACGAGGTCAATCACTGTTACTTCAGGCGGTGAGAGGACGCGCATGGGGGGTCCCCATGTGCCGGTGCCACGGCTTATGTAAAGAGCTGAATCCCGGGGCAGGCGTACATATCCTGCATGCCGTGGGAAATACAATTTGGTTACAAGATTAAAAGGGAATAGCTGTCCCTTGTGGGTATGCCCTGAGAGCTGAAGATCAAACGTGCCGAGTGAATTCCTGTCCACAATGGGTTTGTGTTTGAGCAGTATGATAAATTTATCCTGATCCAGTCCTGAGAGGAGCTCTGTCTCGGGTGTTCCACTGAAACTTCCAAACCTCATTCCTGTCCTGTCATCAACCCCGGCTATTGTAATGATACCCTTAATACTGACGGCCTGTCCGCGGAGGACCTTGAATCCGGCCTTTTTGGTAAAGGCCAGTGACTGCTGAATACCGGCATAATATTCATGGTTCCCTGTAATGGCGAATTTCCCGTATCGCGGTCTGACATCTTTCAGGATGTCAGCTATGCCTTCTATCCTGTCGATCTGTCCGTCAACAAGATCACCGCTTGAGACCAGGATATCAGGGTCAAGGGCCAGCACCTGACTTATGATCCTTTTCAGTCTTTCCTCCCGTACAATCAACCCGACATGCAGATCCGAAATCTGGACTATTCTGATTCTGCCGGCTTCTTTTGACAGCTTTGATGTTTTGACGGTCACCTGTTCGACCCGGATGTTTTTTGCCTCAAAATAACCGTACACTGCAGATGCAAGGGCAAATATGAGTGGAATAAAGAAAGACATCTTAAAAGAAAGAGTCAGAGATGATAAGTCTTTGTCAAACATCAGTCCTGATATATTCAGCAGTAAGCGGTAGATATCAATGCAGAGGGCCATGGCAAAAAAAAGGACCAGAATCCCCATCCAGATATAACCGGTATAGGACATAATCCGGGCAGGCACTTCAAGTTCATGCTGCTCAAGATACCGGACTATTGCAGGGGCAAAGGTCATTGCCGCCATGAAGATGACAAGAGGCGCGCCCTGCCAGATGCTGAAGGAAAGAGCGGCTTTGGCTTTCAGGAATGCATAGAGATGAAGCAGTCCGTAGAGAGTGAAAAAGGTTATGAAAAAAAGGCTCAAATAGTTCTCCTGAAGAGTGTCTGCCTGACAAGAGTATATGAATATATTTTACGGCTGGACAAGGATTAGATCAACTGATTTGCGTGCATGAAGATCAGAAAAAAACAGATATTGTTCAATCAAATAATTAACTCGATAAATTATTGAGATAGTATGCAGAAGGCTTTGAATAAAGACGTATACGCTCGGATTGGTCGGTATTGCGTCTAAGGTATCGAAAATTATTTGCTTTCACAACACCTGTTTTTTTCTGGTTACCCGGTCTTCGAAAGTCTGTCTGTGATTTTGTATTGCCTCCACGGATGACTTGCAGGGGCGGAATGACTACCTTTCTTTCTGCGCGAACGCTTCAGTTTTGTCTTTAATGATATATACTTTTTTGATACCTCAGACTTCTCGTATATTGCCAGCATAAATTCATTGACTCCTTTTTTTATTATGTCATCCCCGTTCCGGGGCTGAAGGGGCAAATCAAAGTTTGCCCCTCTTTTATGTCCCTTGTAATGTATATCAGGCGTCCTTGCCTGTAGTCTCTTCCTCAAATTCCGCCTCCACTGTCTGGTCCTCGTCAGAGTCTGCCGCCCCGTTGTTTCCATTACCATTGCCTCCCGGCTCCTGTCCTGCCTGGGCGTCCTTATACATGTGCTCGCCGATTTTCTGTGAGGCGGTGGAGAGTGCCGACACTGCTGCACGTATTTCATCGGGACTGTCTGAATTGTCCTTTTTATTTTTACAGTCTTCGAGGGCGTCCCGGATTTCTTTGTTCTCCATATCCGAAAGCTTGCTCCCATGTTCGCTCAATGACTTCTCAACAGTATAGATAAGAGTGTCCGCCTCGTTCTTTGCCTCGATGAGCTGCTTATTTTTCCTGTCCTCTTCTGAATGCGCCTCAGCCTCTTTGACCATTCTGTCTACTTCATCCTTGGAGAGACCGCTTGACGATGTGATGCGGATAGACTGTTCCTTTCCTGTCCCGAGATCTTTTGCAGAGACATGAAGGATGCCGTTTGCATCAATATCAAACTTTACTTCTATCTGCGGCACACCCCGCGGAGCAGGGGGCAGGCCGATGAGTTCAAAGTTGCCGAGGAGCTTGTTGTTTGCCGCCATTTCCCTTTCCCCCTGATATACCTTTATGCCGACTGCCGGCTGATTGTCGGCTGCCGTCGAAAAGATCTGGCTTTTCCTCGCGGGGATGGTCGTATTCCGCTCAATGAGCTTTGTGAACACACCCCCGAGTGTCTCGATTCCGAGAGACAGCGGTGTTACGTCCAGCAGGAGTACGTCCTTGACATCACCCTTGAGAACTGCAGCCTGTATGGCCGCGCCCAGCGCTACTACTTCATCAGGATTAACGCTCTTGTTCGGTTCTTTTTTGAAGTATTCACTGACCGCCTGATAAATTTTCGGGGTCCTCGTCTGTCCGCCGACGAGCAAGACCTCATCAATATCCGACACTGTATATCCCGCGTCCTTCAGTGCCTGATCACACGGTTTGAGAGATTTGGTGACGAGATCGTTTACAAGCTGCTCAAACCTGGACCGCGTCAGCTTTAAAACCAGATGTTTGGGACCTGTAGCATCGGCAGTTACAAACGGCAGATTTATTTCGGTCTCTGCTGCGGTAGAAAGCTCTACCTTGGCCTTTTCAGCAGCCTCCTTCAGTCTCTGTAGGGCCATCTTGTCCTGCTTGAGATCGATCCCCTGATCTTTTTTGAACTCCTCGATCATCCAGTCGATGATCCTTAAATCAAAATCATCACCGCCCAGATAGGTATCGCCGTTTGTGGACTGTACCTCGGTCACTCCTTCCCCGATTTCGAGAATGGAAACGTCAAATGTTCCGCCTCCAAGATCATACACCGCGACTTTTTCGTCTTTCTTTGTGTCAATTCCATATGCAAGCGATGCTGCCGTAGGCTCATTGATTATCCTGAGCACATTCAATCCGGCTATTTTACCGGCATCCTTGGTTGCCTGCCGCTGACTGTCATCAAAATACGCGGGCACGGTGATCACCGCTTCCGTCACGGGGCCTCCCAGATAATCTTCTGCCGCCTGTTTCAGTTTCTGGAGTATCATGGCTGATATTTCAGGAGGTGAATACGCCTTCCCCCTGATTTCCACATGTGCGTCGCCGTTTGGCGCCTCAACAATCCTGTATGGAAGTTTATGTATCGCATCCTGGACTTCCCTTGATTTGAACTTTCTGCCCATCAGCCTTTTAATTGAAAATATTGTATTCTCCGGGTTTGTGACCGCCTGCCGCTTGGCAACCTGGCCTGTCAGTCTTTCGCC
>JAJRVB010000275.1 GCA_024277515.1 Nitrospirota bacterium
GATGCAGGCAAAGGGAAAGAGAGGGCGAAGAAAGAAGGCAAAGAAAGAGGAATAGCCCTGCGCTGCGTTTGCAGGCAGTTTCATGATGTAATTCAGGTCAGCCCGAACATACAGATATTGTTCAATCAAGTCATGACAAGATGAGCAGTTATTGCAATGACGTTATCCGCTTTCATGTGTGTATCTCCCTCCATCATTTTCTCTGATAACGCTCCCAGGCAGTATATATTAAGGGAACAGAAGTTCAAAAGAGCGATAGTACAGGCTCTTTGCGCGTAAGGTTTTTAATGGCTGCTCTACTTTTGTCCTTGAAAATAAAGAGTTGCCTTGCTTATGATATGTGCAGAAATAAAATGGAACTGACCGGTTAAATATAACGGAGGGAAACGAATGGTAAAGAGACTTGCCATAGTCGTTGGCGGAGGCCCAGCGCCGGGTATTAACGGTGTGATCAGCGCTGCAACGGTTGAAGCGGTAAACAGAGGGATCGAGGTTATCGGTATCCTTGATGGTTTCAAGTGGCTCTTCAGGGGTGATACAGGCAAGACCATCTCCCTGACACACAAAAACGCATGGAAGGTCCATAGCCAGGGAGGGTCCATATTAAGAATCTCGAGAGACTTTCCGGACAATCCTGATGAAAGTTTCCGGCTTATGGTAAAGGCATTAAAAAAATTGAATATTCATTATCTTGTTACCATAGGCGGGGACGGCACATCCTTTGTTGCAAGGGAAATCGAGAAAAGAACAAAAGGCGAAATATCGATTGTGCATGTGCCCAAGACGATAGATAATGACCTTCCCCTGCCGGGCGGGGCAACGACATTCGGATTTGAGACCGCGAGACACTGGGGCACTGAAATAGTGAGAAATATCATTGAGGACGCGCGCACGACCGGCAGATGGTACTTTGTAACAACAATGGGACGGCATACCGGCCATCTCGCCCTCGGCATCGGCAAGGCAGCCGGGGCTACAATCACAATTATCCCGGAAGAATTCAGGATGAAGAAACTGAAGTTTTCGATGATAGCGGACATTCTTGAAAGCACAATTATCAAGCGCCTGTCCCTGGGCTATTCATATGGAGTGGCAATACTGGCTGAAGGCGTTGCAGGGAAAGTGGATATCAATGAATTGTCCAGATACGATTCTCTCGAAAACGATGAAAGGGGCGCATTGCACCTTTCAGAAATTCAACTGGGGAAAATTCTCCAGCGCTTTGTCCACAAGGATCTCGCAAGCCAGAAGGTAAAGATGAAGATCGTCCATAAGACCATAGGATATGAACTGAGGGCGGCAGACCCCATCCCCTTTGACGCGGAATACACAAGAAACCTCGGGTACAGCGCCGTTAAATACCTGATGACAGGCAAATCAGGCGCCCTGATATCTTTTTATGAAGGCAAGCTGAAACCTATTCCGCTCAGATCAATAATCGACCCTGCCACGAAAAGGACGAGGATCAGGTACGTAAATACAAAGGCGGAACCATTTGAGGTCGGGAGACAATATATGATACGGCTCGAAAAAGAGGACCTGTCCCCGCCTTTCATCGCAAAGATTGCAAAGGCAGGAAAGTATACCCCCGACGAGTTCAGAACGAAATACGGCTATCTCGTGAAATGAAAAAGCCCGCAGGATGTCATCATCTACATTGATCTGACATGCCTGCTTTCTTCACTCAGTTCGGGTTTAAATTCTACCGGCCTGCGTCCAAAACATGTCCCGAGGCTCTCAAAGAGCGCCAGTTCTTCAATATCAACTTCCCTTCGCTTAATGGCTTCCGACGTGGACATGTAATAAATTTTGTATCCTTCCACTCCGGTAACCGTGTTGCCGGTCTTGCCCTCGCAAAGCAGGACAACAGCGCCCGCACCGGTCTTATAGCCAAAATTGACATCATAGGCGGATGAGTGTCCGGAACGCACGAGATGTCCGGGGGTGACTTCCCTCACCTCGGGGACCGCGTAAATGCCGGGGACATACATACCCGTCCGCTTCATAAATGCCTCGACCTCCGGGTCCGCCTTTAACCTCTTCTCAAGCTGCTGCCTCACATATTTCCCGGCCCCGGCAAGCTTCTTGTGACCAAAGGCGTCAACCCCGGCTGACTCGTCATAGAGCAGCTCGCCGCTCGCGGCCTGAAGACCCTCTGCAACCACAATCAGGTATGTGCCGGCCCTCACATCACTTCTTTCTATCCTGGCAAAAAAAGTGGTCTTCATATGTGCATATAAAATGTCAAAGTCAACAGGCAGCTCAGGGATAAGGATGGCGTCCGCCTCCGCCCCGATACCCCCGCGAAATGCGGTGTGCCCTACATATCTTCCGAACACCTCGACAACAAGGATACGATTATGGCTCATACCGGTAGTTTTCAGGTCCCTCGCAAAGACGGCTATCCTGTTAATCGCGGAATCACCTCCCACACTGTAGGGCTGGAGGTCGAGGTCCATGGTCTTGGGCACATGGATGCAGGGAATCCCCTGGGAAGAAAGGTCCACAACCACGCTCCCGGTATCATCCCCGCCGCTGATGATAAGTCCGTCAATCTTAAATTTTTCAAGGCCCTTTTTGATCCTGTTATATTTGTCGGGGTCATCTATCTTGCTGATCTTGACTCGTGAATGCCCTGCTTCAGACCCTGCAAGGGACGCCTCGATCTTGCTTACCCGTTCGGCATTCAGCACTACAACGTTATCGATTTCAACAAGGTTATATAATCCGGCATATCCGTTCGGTATGACGACGGTTTCGATGCCTTTTGCATAGGCCTTACGCGCAATTCCCTTGATAACGGCATTAAGGCCGCCGCAGTCACCGCCGCTCGTAATGACACCAATTCTCCTGATATCCATAAACAGTCCCTCCTTTTATTTTTATAAAACAGGTTGATTGACTTAAAGACAAGATAAATTTTAACACATTATGCAGCGGGCTGCCATAATTTTTGCCTGTTATAAACAATTAACACGTTCTGTGACTGTCTGAATCGTAACCCCTGCCTGTCATTTCTGACAGGTTTTTTCTTTATTGAAATCATTCATAATGAGTTTCTGCGTAGACAGTAATGTAGTGGTTGATAATACCCGGCAACATTAGGGGACAAAGCACAAAACCAGATTGACATAAGCCACATATTCCCTTACCATATAAGTAAGGAATAATATTCCTTACTGGAGGCACATTAATGCAGACTGCCAAAATTACATCCAAGGGACAAATAACTATTCCCAAAAAAGTGAGGGACAAGCTCGGGCTCAACACCGGGGCCGGTGTTGTCTTTGAAGAAAGAGACGGCATGTTTTACATCAAAAAATCCATAACAAAGTCTCCTTTTGACAAATGGAAGGGTAGACTCAGGAAACCGAGGGGCAAGAGCTCCGATAAACTCATCAATGAACTGAGGGGTGAATGATAACAGCAGTGGATACAAACATCCTGCTTGATGTGCTCATTCATGATGAGAATCATTTTCAGAAATCCAAGGAGCTGCTTGATGAGCAGCTCGAAAAAGGGCAGCTGATTATATGCGACATTGTTTGTGCCGAGCTTGCATCTCAATTTGCAGCTGAAAAAGATTTAAGGTCATTCCTTGACGACACCGGAATTCAACTTGTCCATTCTGACGAAAGAGCCATATATAAAGCGGGAGAACGCTGGAAGCAATATGCAAAAAACAGGGGGCGTAAACTTCAGTGCGCCAGCTGCGGCAATAAAATGTCTGTCACTTGCTCAAAGTGTGGTCAGGATGTTTACTCAAGACAGCATATTATAAGTGACTTTGTTATAGCGGCACATGCGATTTTTCATTCCGAAATTCTGTTATCAAGAGACCGCGGATTTTACAGGACTTATTTCAGGGAACTAAAGGTCCTCGGATAAACAAATGGTCCAGGCACTGCCTCTCTTTCAACGATATCGAGGTTGAACCTCGATATCGGCTCAAAATAATCTTGCAACCAGCGGCTATTTATGATATCTTTTGCTTAATTCACTTCAGCAACTTCTGTCAGCTAACATTTAAAATGGGAGGGTCATATGAAAAAAATATCGTGGATTGCTGTAGTTATCCTGGTGTTGTCCCTGATAATCGCGGGACCGGGTCCTGTGGCATCGGCGGCAAAAACAAAATTTTATACGATCGGCACAGGCGGTGTGACCGGTGTCTATTA
>JAJRVB010000276.1 GCA_024277515.1 Nitrospirota bacterium
ATATGCAGACTGCCAAGGGTGTTTCCGATGTTTTCCGCCTCGTTCAGGACCGGCATGACTATACTTATTTTAGATATCATCTCATGCAGGGAGATTGAGACTTATTCCCCTATCGTCGCCTTTGCCGCAGCCGCTACTTTATCCGGAGTAAAGCCGAACTTCTCCTGAATGTCCCTGAGCGGCGCTGATGTGCCGAAGGTCTTCATGCCTATGATAGTCCCGTCTGTTCCGGTATATCGCTCCCATCCCAGTGTTGACGCCTGTTCAACGGCAACACGCGCGGTTACCGAAGGCGGGAGAACACTGCTGCGGTACTCCTCATTTTGCTGTTCAAAAAGCTCCCATGAAGGCATGCTGACGACACGGGCCCTGACTCCTTCAGCTTTCAGTTGATTATATGCGTGGATACAAAGATGCACTTCGCTGCCGGTTGCCAGCAGTAATACATCGGGGCTGCCGTCTTCCGCATCGGCGAGCACATATGCACCCCTGGCCAGACCCGCAGCCGGGGCGTATTTGTTGCGATCAAGTGTAGGCAGGTTCTGCCGGCTTAGTATGAGCGCAACGGGTTCGCAGCGGAGCTGCATGATCACCTTCCAGGCCTCAACAACCTCATTTGCATCCGCGGGACGGAGCGTAATCAGGCCGGGTATTGCACGGAGTGAGGCGATCTGCTCGACCGGCTGATGAGTGGGCCCGTCTTCCCCCACCCCGATAGAGTCATGGGTGAATATGTGAATTGCCGGAATTTCCATCAGCGCGCTCAGGCGAATCGCGGGTCTCTCATAATCGCTGAAGATCAAAAAGGTCGAACCGTATGAGCGGATCTTTGAGAGCGACAGCCCGTTTATGATTGCACCCATTGCGTGCTCGCGGATCCCGAAATGAAAATTTCTGCCTTTCGTGTACTCCATGGAAAAAATTCCCGCGTCTTCAGCGGTTATTGTTGTCTTTGTTGACGGTGCAAGGTCTGCTGAACCGCCCATCATCCATGGCACATTATCGGCTACAGAATTGAGGACTTTGCCCGAAGACACCCTCGTGGCAATTCCCTTCGGGTCCGCAGGGAATTCCGGGAGATTGCTGTCCCATCCCTCAGGGAGTTTCCGGTCCTGCATTGTAGTTACAGCCTCAGCGAGCTCCGGATATTCCTTCTTATAACTGTCAAACGCTGTTGCCCATGCCCTATGAAGTTCAGCCCCGCGGGCGCCGATACCGGCATTGAAATGATCTGGCACACCGTCAGGTATCAGAAACTTTTTATCTTCCGGCCATCCGTAGTTCTTTTTTGTCAGTTGAATCTCTTCTTCCCCGAGGGGTTCTCCATGCGCGGAGTTAGTGTCCTGCTTGTTGGGAGAGCCGAATGCTATGTGGCTTTTAACAACGATGAGCGTTGGACGGTCACCGGTTTCTTTAAATAATGAAAATGCCTTTGCCAGTGCGTCAAGATCATTTGCATCATTTACATGAGTCACATGCCATCCATAGCTTTGGAACCGGGCCTCTGCATCTTCAGTAAATGCGAGATCAGTGCTTCCCTCAATTGTTATTTTATTGCTGTCATATATCCAGCAGAGGTTGGACAGTCCGAGATGTCCTGCATAGGACGCTGCCTCAGACGTTACCCCCTCCATCATGCATCCGTCACCAAGGAGGGCGTATACATCATAATTGAAGAGTTCATGGCCGGGACGATTGAAGTAACCTGCTTTCCATAAACCAGCGATAGCCATTCCCACACTGTTTGCCGCCCCCTGTCCCAATGGACCGGTCGTGGTTTCCACTCCGGATGTCCATCTGTATTCCGGGTGTCCCGGACATTTGCTGTCAATCTGTCGGAAGCGTTTGATATCGTCAAGCTCTATTGACAGTCTGCCGGGAATCTCATATGCCGGGCCCGCGGCCTTCACTCCGCAGAGGTGCAGCATTGAATAGAGCAGCATCGAGGCATGCCCCGCGGACAGTACAAAGCGGTCCCTGTCTGCCCATTCAGGGTGTCCGGGATCATATCTCAGAAACCGCTGCCAGAGCGTATACACTACTGGAGCCAGTGCCATGGGAGCTCCGGGGTGCCCGGAGTTGGCCTGCTGAATTGCATCCATTGACAGGGTGCGGATCGTATTAATGCACAATCGGTCTAATTCATCATTGTTACTCATGTGATCTCCTCCATAATAAAGACGGGAATAATAGAATGCTGGCATTAATTATATAGAATTCTTCAAATATTGGCCACCTTGATCATCAGAGAGGGATCCGGCAGAAGTTCTGATTATCGTCTGATCCTATGCTATTCTCCATTGCCGTCCGTCTTTTTCGATTAATTGAGCGGCCTTCTCAGGCCCCCATGAACCGGCAATATAGTTGGGAAACTCCGGGGCAGGGGTGTGCTCCCATTGTTCAATGATCGGGTCTACCACGGCCCACATGGACTCGATCCCGTCCTGGCTGGCAAACAGGGTCTGGTCCCCCTTCATGCAGTCCAGCAGGAGACGTTCATACGGCAATGGAAAATGAATGTCCCCCCGCAGGTCTTTTTCATAATTAAATCGCATATTGACCGGATAGAGCTGGTTCCCTATGCCGGGATGTTTCACACCGATGTGCAGCGCTATTTCTTCATGAGGCTGCACCCCGAGCACAAGGATGTTAGGTTCCCTTATTTCACAAGCTGAACTGAAAAGTCTTAATGGCGGCTGCCTGAAGTGAATACTGATCTCCGTAATTCTCTCCTTCAGGCGCTTTCCGGTCCTGAGATAAAAGGGGACGTCCGCCCAGCGCCAGTTGTCGATATATAATTTGCCCGCAAAGTAGGTAGGTGTGTCGGAACCGGGATAAGTCTCTTTCTCATTACGGTAACTCGAAACGTCTTTGTTGTTGATCTTGCCCGTGCCGTACTGGCCCCGTACGGTGAAGCGGTCAATATAGCTTTCATCCATATTCCTGATAGTGCGGTATACCTTTACCTTTTCATCACGAATGTGGTCCGCTTCAAGGCTGATAGGGGGTTCCATCGCCACCAGTGCAAGGATCTGCATCATATGATTCTGCACGATGTCCCTCACGACTCCCGCCTTTTCGTAAAAACCGGCCCTGCTCCCGATACCGAGGGATTCGGCCACAGTAATCTGGACATGGTCTATATAACGTCTGTTCCAGAGGGGTTCGAAGATGCTGTTGGCAAAGCGGAAAAAGAGGATGTTCTGGACGGTCTCTTTTCCCAGGTAGTGGTCTATGCGATAGACCTGACTCTCATTAAATGACCTTGCAATGAGCTGATTGAGCGCGGCAGCGGACTTTCTGTTTTGTCCAAAAGGTTTTTCGATAATAATTCGACTGTTAAAGGTATTATTGCAGAGATTACATAAAGAAAACCGCTCAAAAATATCAGGCAAGAACTGCGGGGGTACGGCAAGATAATATATGATTTCTCTGGTCCCTCCCTTTGTAGGGATCGAGACCTCTTCGAGGCGCTTTGAGAGTCTGCGGTAACTCTCATTGTCATCAAAACCCCCTGATGTATAATATAGATGGCTGCTGAAATTTTCCCAGCATCTGTCACTGAATTCACCTTCGCCAAACTCTTTGATAGAGTCCCTGACAAGGCTGCGGTAGTCCTCGTCTGACCTCTCTTTCGACGCGAAACCAATAATCGAAAAATTATCCGGGAGGTTCCGGTCTTCACACAGATGAAAAAGGGTGGGGAGGAGTTTTCTCCTGCTCAGGTCACCGGTGCCGCCGAAGATGACCATTGTAAAGGGTTCTATATCGAATCGTTCAGGAATTATTTCACAGGACTGAGAGGCACTTGGAGCATCAGGAATGTCGGACATAATATGTTCCTCAGTTTTGATTTTCGTTATGCGTTATACACATAACATATCCCGGATGACTACTTCTCCTCGCTTTTTGTTTCAATCGTCTGTAACAGGGAGTCGAACGATTTCTCAAACGATACAAGCCCTTCATCAAGGAGCCCGGCACATACTGTATCAAGATCAATGCCGTAACCTCTTAGCGCTGAAATAGAGGCTTCTGCATCGTTTATGTCTTTTGTCAGAGTTTCGCCAATGACGCCATGGTCAAGAAAGGCATCAAGTGTCTGCTGAGGGAGTGTGTTGACAGTTGGATTGCCTTGCAGTTCAGTGACATACTTTATATCGCTGTATGCAGGGTCTTTCGTGCCGGTAGAACCCCAGAGGACTCTCTGGACACGGGCGCCTTTCTCATGAAGTGACCGGAACTCTTCTCCCCCGAATATTTCCATATACTGTCTGAATATAAGCTTGGAGTTGGCCAGGGCAGCTTTACCCCGGAGTGAGCGGAGTTTGTTTTTCTCTTCCTCATCTCCGGATGCCTGAAGCTTTTCATCGATCAGTCTGTCTGTTGCAGTATCAATACGGCTCACAAACACACTTGCAACTGAAGAGGCCGCAGCGGCATCTCCCTGATTATCAATTAGCCTTTTGATACCCCTCAGGTATGCGTGGGCGGTTTTGATATACTGTTCTATAGAAAATATAAGGGTGATGTTCACAGGTATACCCGAGGACAACAGTTCCTCTATTGCGGGGAAACCGGCCCCGGTTGCGGGCACTTTAAACATGACGTTGGGACGGTTGACTTTCCGGTGCAGTCGTTTGGCCTCACTCACGGTCTCCTTGTCCTTAAAGGCCAGTTTCGGGCTGACTTCAAGGCTGACATATCCATCAAGTCCGGCTGTTGATTCATAAACCGGCCTGAACAGGTCCGCGGCATCCTGCACGTCCCTGACCGTCAGATCATCGTAAATCTCGAAGGTTGTTTTGCCCTGCTTATGAAGCTCTCTTATGCTTTCATCATATTCATTGCCGGAACTGATCGCCTTGTCAAAGATCGTGGGATTTGATGTCATCCCCCGGAGTCCCGCGTCAATCTGCCTCTGCAGCTCTCCTGTACGAATCATTGACCTGTTTATGCTGTCCAGCCAGATGCTCTGACCGATCCCGGCCAGTTCTTCAATCCTGTTTGACATTTTTTCTCACTTTCCCCTTCCAATTTCTTAGTTCTGAATTCTCACTTCTGACTTTTTACTTCTTACTTGTTTTTATCGCGTGCCCTCCAAATTCATTGCGCAGCGCGGCGATGACCTGTGCGCTGAACGACTCTTCCTGCCGGGAACGAAAGCGCTCAAGCAGGGAAAGGGTGATTGCAGGCGCAGGCACATCAAGATCAACAGCCTCTGCCACGGTCCAGCGTCCCTCGCCCGAATCCTCGACATAGCCCCGAACTGATGACAGGCCGGGGTCCTTTTTAAATGCGATTTCTGCAAGTTCGAGCAGCCATGAACGTATGACGCTTCCCTGGTTCCATAACCCGGAGATCTGGTGAAGGTCAAGGTTGAACTCTTTTTTTGCGTTCATGATTTCAAACCCTTCGGCATAGCCCTGAAGCATCGCGTATTCAATGCCGTTATGCACCATTTTGACAAAATGTCCTGCCCCGTGCGGACCGACATGGGCGTAACCGTCTTCAGGGGCGAGTGTCTTCATGAGGGGTTCTACTCTGGTGAAGACATCTTTATTTCCGCCGATCATCATGCAGTAACCTATCTGGAGTCCCCATATGCCTCCGCTCGTACCAATATCAAGATAATCAATGCCCCGTGACTTCAGCTCATCTGCCCTGCGCATGGAGTCTTTGTAAAATGAATTGCCCCCATCGATCAGGGTGTCCCCCTCATCAAGCAGGGGCGCAATGTTTTTGATTGTATCTTCAGTAGCATTTCCGGCGGGCACCATGAGCCACACCACTCTCGGTTTATCGAGTTTACTGACTAGGTCCTCAAGTGAATCTGAACCAATAGCGCCTTTTCCCTCAGCTTTTTTTACAGATTCAGCGGACCGGGCATAGGCCACTATTTCATGCCCGTCATTTAAAAGGCGCTGGACCATGCTGCCGCCCATTTTGCCCAGACCTATAAAACCTGTTCTCATATTTTCTCCGATCCTTTTTAGTTGCCGGTGAATACGTAATCATTCTCTTTTGCCTTGCCATGACACTCGAGGCATCCCTTGACTTTCCCTTCCTTGAGAACTTTAAATCCGGGATCATACTTTACCCAGAACCAGTCACCGCCTGACGGGTTGTAGCCTTTCACCTTGTACATGACTGTAACGGCGGCAAGTTTTTTCTTTGGTGAATAGTTTTCCTTTACAATTATTGAATTGTTCTCATAATTTTTTTTACCAATGGATTTCAGCGCTATGTCATTGACATATACCGTAAGAAAGGAGCCGTGAGGCTCTGTGCCTTCATATAATTCCGTAGTGCCGGGGAATATGGTAAATTCTCTCTTATAGGGCACATGGCTTGTGACATAGTGGCGCAGGTCTCCGCCATCGGGCTGCGGCATCGTCTCATAATGACCAAAGATTCCTTCATAAGGGAATATCATGCGTTCGTGTCCGGCATGTGCGATATAAGTTATACTGACGGTTAATACAAAAACGGTTAGAAAGGCCGCGTATTTTCTCATTTTCCAAAACCTCCTCTATCTATTGCAGCGTTTATAATGATCCAGGAATGATTTTCATGCTTTAGTGCTGCCCGCACCTCTCTTTCCTGGATGCTCATTTCATAAATATATTACTTCCCAAGGGAAGTGCCTATGATATGCATCATATCATATAAAAGCTTTTTTGCAATCGCAGCATTGACATGGTGTCCTGCCTGCCGTGTTGACAATAACTTGTGATCTGGTATGATAGATTTCATTATAATACTTTACTCTGCATCTTTTTTTGCAGAATATTGTATGAAATTAAAATGTAGTGGAGGAGAAAAATTGAGACAATTTACTTTACTTATCATGATGATCTTCATCTTTTCCTGTGCGTCAACCGGTATGGACCGGCACGGGCATGATGGATTTACCCAGCATTACGAAGAGAGCCTCTTTAAGATAACAGAGAACGGCATGTTCAGCGTTGAGATGGTGCTCAAGGGGCATGAACTGAAAACAGGAGTAAATTCACTGGATGTGATCATACATGATAAAAATGACGGAGACGTTACAGGCGCTGAGATCACAGTCACCCCGTGGATGCCGGAGATGGGACACATGGTAGCTGAAAAGCCTGTTGTGACCGAGAAAGGCGGAGGCCTGTACACAGTCGAAAACATCATTTTGACCATGAGCGGCCACTGGGCGCTGAAGATCGGTATAAGAGACGGCGTCACAGAGGATGAGGCTGTGTTTGATTTCCCCGAAATAAAAGTGGACAAGGGGCATGCACACAGGATGGTCAGGGTGCCCGCGGCTTCCGACCTTGACCTCTCAACAGGCAGGCTTTCAGACAACAGGGTCTTTCATGTTTCGTACAGCAGCAAACTTGATCCCGTTCCCCTTAATAAAATTCACTCCTGGATATTGACCGTCACGACAGAGGACGGTATGCCCGTTGAGGGCGCTGATATTTCAATAGAGGGGGACATGCCGGAGCATGGACACGGACTGCCCACACAGCCGGAGGTCACGGCAGCGCAGGTAAGCGGTACAT
>JAJRVB010000277.1 GCA_024277515.1 Nitrospirota bacterium
TGTCAGGAGAGAGATCGGCCTGCAGCTTCTGGCTGAAGACGCGGTCCGGATAGGCGACCACGTGATTGTTCATGTCGGATTTGCAATAGAAAAAGTGGATAAGCAGCGTGCCGATGAAATATGGGAGGCGCTGGAGGAAGTCCTGGCGATGATGGATGAGGAGGAGGAAAGTGCACGAAGTATCAATAGCCCTGGGGATGGTTGATGAGCTGAAGCGTATCGCGAAAGAGAACAATGCACAAAAAATCAATATAGTTACCCTCAGGATCGGGAAACTGTCCGGTATTGTGACGGATTCCCTGAAATTCGCCTTTGATGCGGTGAAGCTTGAGCATCCGATTATGTCCTCAGCCGAGATTGTGATTAATGAAGTGTCGCTGGTGTATCAGTGCGATGAATGCAGTACAACATTCGAGACCGGGGACATCTACTTCCCTGCCTGCAAAAAATGTGCGTCGTATAATCTGAAGATGATTTCGGGTGAAGAACAGGACATAGAAAACGTGGAAGTGGAAGTATAAAGACAATGATCAATGTTCAATTACCAATTTCCAATTATCAATTGTTTATTGGTCAGTTATCATTTAATCCGGAGGATTTATGTGTGATATCTGTGGATGTGCCCATGATGTAAAAGATACGAAAACGATAAGTATTAATCAGAGTCTCCTCAAGTCCAATGAGGACGCTGCTTCTGCTAACAGAAAACATTTTGATGAAAAGGGAATCCTTGCGATAAACCTTATCAGTTCTCCTGGCTCCGGCAAGACAACCCTGCTGGAAAAGACCATAGAGGCACTGGATGGGGGACTGAGCCTGGGAGTGCTGGAGGGAGACATCGAGACGGACCTGGATGCGGAGAGGATACGCGCCAGGGGCGTGCCCGCGGTGCAGCTCACAACCGGCGGTGCATGCCATCTCGAATCGGCCCTGATTCACAGGGGGTTTCATGCCCTGGAGCAGCAGTTAAACGGAAAAAAGCTTGATCTCCTGTTTATCGAAAACGTGGGCAACCTGGTATGCCCTTCTTTTTTCGATCTCGGGGAGCATGTCAGGGTAGTGCTCATTTCGGTCCCTGAAGGACCGGACAAACCTCTGAAATATCCAAAGGCGATCAGGACATCCCAACTTTTAATTATTACAAAATCAGACCTGCTGCCTCACTTTGATTTTGATGTGGAGAAAGTCAGGGCTGATGCATGTGCATTGAACCCTTCCATAAAAGTAATTGTGACATCCGCAAAGACAGGGGGGGGGATAGAAGAATGGGTTTATTTTTTACAAACAAACTTAACTACTGAGTTAAAAAGGAAGAAACCTTAATTAAAAAATCCCCCTGTTTCCCCCTTTTCCAAAGTGGGACCTTTTGATTCCCCTCTTTGGAAAAGAGGGGTCAGGGGAGATTATAAATAACATAACATGAAACAGATCGAAATCGGTCACGGCAGCGGCGGAAAACTGACGCGGGACCTGATAGAAAAAACATTTTTTAAATATTTACGCAGCGAAGAGCTGAGGCGTCTTGACGATGCAGCGTCCATAGAGCTTGAAGGTTCGCTTTGTGCGATTACCACGGATTCATATGTCATACGGCCGCTCTTCTTCCCGGGCGGTGATATCGGTAAACTGTCCGTATGCGGCACGGTCAATGACCTGGTAGTCTCGGGCGCCTACCCAAGGTATATTTCACTCGGCCTTATAATTGAAGAGGGCTTTCCGTTTGAGGAGCTTGAGCGTATCGTAAAGAGTATCGGAGAGACATCCGGGTCAGCCGGTATCAGGGTCGTGACCGGGGACACAAAGGTCGTTGAGAAGAATAAATGTGACGGGATTTATATCAATACAACCGGTATCGGGGAGATTATCAAACCGCTGCCCCTGGACGGAGTATCGCCGGGCGACGCTGTAATTATTACCGGTACGGCCGGAGACCATGGAACAGCGGTGGCCCTGGCAAGAAACGAGTTTGAGATCGACGCCCCTGTTGAGAGTGACTGTGCATCTCTGAATGACATGCTCATTCCTCTATTTGAAATTGACGGGCTCAGATGGATGAGGGACCCGACACGCGGCGGTGTAGCTACCGTGCTCGTTGAACTGGCTGAGATGAGCGGACTCGGGGTGGAGGTTATCGAGGAGAGGGTGCCGGTCAGGGAAGATGTTGCGTTTATTCAGGACATGCTCGGATTCGATCCGCTATATCTGGCTAATGAGGGCAAGGCAGTAATCATTACCTCCGGAGAAAGCGCCAATAAGGTCCTTGAGATCCTTAAGGGGCATCCTTTGGGCAGGGATGCCGCTATGATCGGAAAAATCTCTTCCAGATTCAACGGGGTTAGGCTTAAAACAAAAATAGGCGGTGAGCGGCTGTTGGACATGCTCGAAGAAGATATGCTGCCGAGGATATGCTGAATCCGGAAGTCAGGCTTTCCTGTAACCAATTGAAGAATCCACGTTAATCTGTGTAACTCAGTGGCTGACCTAATAAAGTTGCACAATGTAACACAAGGTGTTAATATGTGTTATGAGGAGGTGGATATCAATGAGCACCACTTTGACAATCAGAATAGACGAACAGACCAAGGAAAAGCTTGAACACATTGCCGCAGCCACTGCGAGGTCTAAATCCTATCTTGTGAACAATGCGATCAAACATTTCATCGAAGCGAATGAATGGCAGATTCAGGAGATAAAAAGGACTGTCAAAAAAGCTGACCAAAAAGGCGCGGATTTTATTGGCCATGAAGAGGTTGCGGCATGGCTTGATACCTGGGGATCAAAGAAAGAAAAAGCGCCGCCGAAATGCAAATAAAGTGGTTCAGGGATGCTGTAGCAGATCTGGTTGAGATACGGGATTACATTGCACGCGATAAACCGGACGCTGCCGGGAATACGGCAAGGCGCATTAAAGGCGAAGTTGATCGTCTTCAGGAGTATCCGGGCATGGGAAGACCGGGAAGGGTTGAGGGCACCCGCGAGCTTATAATTTCAGGTCTTCCATACATCATTCCTTACCGTGTAAAGAATAATGTTATAGAAATATTACGGGTGCTCCACGTGGCGATGCAGTGGCCGGAA
>JAJRVB010000278.1 GCA_024277515.1 Nitrospirota bacterium
ACCCATATCTTACATCCGGGACAGCTCTAATCCGCGAGCGCTTCCGCCTCATCAACGAGCATGATGGGGATATCATCCTTTATGTGATACAACAGCCTGCATCTTTCACAGACAAGTCCGCTTTCACTCTCATTTAATCTGATATCACCCTTGCACTTTGGGCATGCAAGGATATCAAGCAGCTCCTTTTTTACCGCCATAGCCACCTCCCTCTTTTAAAAATATACTCCGGTCACAAAAGATAACAAGCTTTTGTTGTATACTATTTTATCTTTTTGCTTATGTAATTTCATACTGTTATGAAAAGCATTACTCATATGCAATGATCAATTTACGCTCTAACTACCTATGAATAAGGCACTTATCGTTTTTGCAAAGGCCCCTGTCCCGGGGACGGTCAAGACAAGGCTGCAGGCCGACCTGGGCGCTGAAAAGACAGTAGCGGTCTACCGTTCTTTTGTGGCTGAAGTGACATCTCAATGCGCACGCCTCAAGGGGGCAGACCGGTTCCTTGGCTGCGCCCCGTCCAAAGACAATGATTTCCTGAAAGACATCGCAGTTTCAAGGGGCATGAAGATGTTTAATCAGCGGGGCGGATCGCTCGGGGCAAAAATATTCAATGCCTTCAGATATTGTGCAAGAAAGGACTATTCTGAAATTGTCCTGATCGGGACCGACAGCCCCTCTTTGCCGGTCAATCTCATAAAAAAGGCCTTTGACGCTTTAAGAAAGAATGATCTGGTCATCGGGCCATGTTTTGACCAGGGATTATATCTTATCGGGCTCAAAAAGGACAAAATCACGAGGCTTTCACAAAATATCCTGATCGATACCGGACGAGACGTGAGCGGGATTCTCGAGACCGCGGGCAGGCTGAATATTAAATTATCCATGCTCCCCTTCTGGTATGACATAGACCGCATAGACAATTACAATTTCCTGAAACTCCATCTTGCACATCTCAACAAAACCCTGCCGGATATATAAAGGTTGTTTTTCTGCTATTTCAGAATTGAGCTGCCCCTGCTTTTTATGCCCTGCCAGTAACTATTCAGTTACGGGTATCGTCTGGATATAAAAATGCAAAAATCAAAGACCAAAGATCAAAGTTAAGGAAAATGTTTTATATTATAATAACTTCCATAATTTTGATCTTTTATGTTTAATATTTGATCTTGCATTGCCCTGCCGTTTTTACCCATAACTGAATGGTTACCCCTGCCATATAAAACCACTTGACATGAACCATATCAAGCGTTATGCTATGAAATATAGCAGATAAACATACTGATGAGAAGGGAAAGAATATGTCCACAGACACACGAGACTACTATGAAATACTCGGAATAAATAAAAAAGCCTCGGCAGATGAGATCAAAAAGGCGTACAGAAGACTTGCGCGGAAGTATCATCCTGACCTGAATCCCGGAGACGCGGCAGCCGAAAAAAAATTCAAGGAAATTAACGGGGCGTATGAAATCCTGAGTGACCCGAAAAAGAAGCAGGAATACGACCAGTTCGGAGAAACGCCGTTTGAGGGGGCGCAGGGATTCGAGGGGTTCAGTTCCCATGGGTTTGACTTCAGGGCCGACGGGGCTGAAGACATTTTTTCGAACCTCTTCGGAAATTTCAGACAACAGGAGGTCCGGCTGAGAGGCGCTGATCTTTCGACCCGTCTTGACATAACCCTTGAAGAGGCGTTCCACGGGGTAACAAAACCGATCAAACTGACAAGGACCATTACCTGCAAAAGCTGCGGCGGGTCGGGTGCGGAGTCGTCCCGGATCTGTTCCAAATGTCATGGCGTCGGATCGATCAAGCAGAGCAGAGGAGTTTTCAGGCTGAGCCAGCCCTGCCCTTCATGCAATGGAGCGGGGAAAATAATATCAAAAAAATGCTCGGCATGCGGGGGCAGCGGCAGCGGTGTATCTTCCAGTACTATCAAGGTCAGGATCCCCCCCGGCGCAGACACAGGGAGCAAGGTGAAACTGAGGGGGATGGGCAGCGCGGGAACAATGGGCGGCCCGGCAGGAGACCTGTATATTGAACTCAGGGTGAAACCGCACACTACGTTCAGGAGGGAAGGAAACAATATATATGTTGATGTCCCTGTTACCATTATCGAGGCCACACTGGGCGGGAAGATCAAGGTGCCTACCCTTGACGGTACGGTCACGATGACCCTCCCTCCGGGCACGGACAGCGGGAAGAAGTTCAAGCTCAAAGGAAAAGGAATCCCGAACAGAAAAACAGGGGCACGGGGCGATGAATTTGCAGTCATTAATATAGTCGTGCCCAAAAAAGTCACAAAAAAGACAAAGGAAGCGCTGGAGGAGATAGGGAAGGCATATTAAAGACAGTATACAGTAGTCAGTAGACAGTAGACAGTAATCAGCATAGAGTGGACAGCGGGCAGTCGCCGACAGTTGGTTGTTTCCTGACTACTGTTCCCTGATTACTGGTTTTAAGGTGATATTTGAGATGGACGAAAATAAAAGACCTTTATTCATGATCGGCGTTGTCTGTGAGATGTTTAACATACATCCGCAGACATTGAGATTATATGAGAAAGAAGGCCTCCTGAGCCCGCAGAGATCAGGGGGGGCAAGGCTCTATTCACCTGAAGACCTTGAACGCATAAGGATGATATTAAATCTTACAAAAGAGCTCAGGGTAAACAGGGCGGGAGTTGATATTATCCTCAGGATGAGAAGCAGGTTCGAGGCCCTCCAGATGGAAATGGAAAAGATGATGGATTATCTCGAAAGTGATATAAGAAAAGAATTCAGGAAAAGAATAAAAAATGTATTTAAAGAAGAATAATTGGAGGAAAAGATGAGAGCGGATAAATTTACCATAAAAAGCCAGGAGGCGATACAGAAGGCCCAGGAGTTTGCTCAGCAAAAGGGTCATCAGCAGGTGGATGTCGAGCACCTGCTCAGGGTCCTTCTTGA
>JAJRVB010000279.1 GCA_024277515.1 Nitrospirota bacterium
AATGTCGAACTGCTCGCACGGCAGGCAGCGGAAGAAGGCGGGAAGCCGCTCGTTGATTCGATCATAGAGGTAAACAGGGCGGTGAATGGCGTGGAAGTGGCCGTCCGGGAACTGGGACAGCTCCGCGGGATGGAGATCCCGATGGAGCTGAATGAGGCCTCAAAAAACCATATGGCCTATACATTGCTTGAACCTGCTGGTGTTGTTGCCGCCATCAGCGCGTTTAATCATCCTGTAAATCTTATTATCCACCAGGTCGTGCCGGCCGTAGCAACAGGATGCCCTGTAATTATAAAGCCCGCTGCAGCTACCCCTTTGTCATGTTTTTCCGTTGTTGATATGCTTTATAAGGCAGGACTACCAGAGGAGTGGTGCAGGGCCATTGTGTGCGACAGGAATGTTACAAATAAAATCGCCTCTGACCACCGTATAAATTTTGTTTCATTTATCGGATCGGCCCGGGTAGGATGGAAACTTCGCAGCAACCTGGCTCCGGGGGCTCACTGTGCGCTTGAACATGGCGGGGCTGCGCCGGTTATTGTGGAGGCTGACGCGGATATTGACGCGATACTCCCCGGACTCGTAAAGGGCGGTTACTACCATGCCGGACAGGTCTGCGTTTCTGTTCAGCGGCTGTTTGTACAGAGTAAGATCATGCCGGCATTCAGGGAGAGGATGACGGAAATGGTGAAAAAACTGAAGGTCGGAGACCCGCTTGATGAAGCGACTGATGTCGGCCCCCTTATAAAACCGGGTGAAGTTGAGCGCGTGGATGCATGGGTAAGAGAGGCGGTTAAGGGCGGGGCCGAACTCCTCTGCGGGGGGGAAAAGATTTCAGATACATGTTATGAGCCAACCCTTCTCCTTAATCCTTCACAGGCGTCAAGGTGTTCGCAGGAAGAAATCTTCGGTCCTGTTGTCTGCCTGTATGAGTATGATAACTACCTTGACGCGATTGAGGTGGCCAATATGGTCCCCTTTAATTTTCAGGCGTCGGTTTATACAGAATCACTGAACACCGCACTGGATTGCGTCAAGCGCCTCAAGGCAAAGGCGGTCATGGTCAATGAGCATACCGCCTTTCGCGTTGACTGGATGCCGTTCGGGGGATCGGAGATGTCAGGCCTGGGCGTCGGAGGGATAGGTTATTCCATGCGCGACATGTGTCATGAGAAACTCATGGTGATAAAGTCCGGAGTTGTGTAGTCCATATTGTGTATGGCGTGTCCCTTATAGCGCCAGCCCTGTCTTGCGTGCGGCATCAGCCACTGCGTCGGCAATCACTTTGACAACGGTTTTATCAAAGGCGCTGGGGATTATATAATCTTCATGCAGCTCATCTCCCTGAATGGTATTTGCAATTGCGTGGGCAGCGGCAAACTTGATCTCTTCATTTACCCCCTGTGCCCGCACATCGAGCAGTCCCCGGAAGATGCCGGGAAAGCTGAGATGCTGTAACCTGGATTGCATGCGTTTGCCATATTATGTGCTGCTCCTTTCAATAACGTGTGATGTTATGTTTCTAACTATATCACATAAATAAGCAATCGCATAAGAGCATGTGTGATTTCTATAGATATTAAGATGAAATGTCATTAGCAGTATACATTAAATATCTTGCGCTATAATAATAGTAATGCAGCTGAGTGCATTACTTCAGACATGTAACCTAATATGAAATAAAAATGATCAAACTACCCGGCGTGTATCGCTCTTGTTTACGAACGGCTGTATTATTCAAAGTAGTACTGCTTGGTATATGGTTATCACTGTGTCTCATGTCCCAAATGTCTGAAGCAGCCTCTGACACTCTCTCCAAAAAAAAAGTGCTGGTCCTTAATTCATATCACAAAGGGCTCAGCTGGACTGACAGTATTGTAAAAGGGATTGAATCGGTTCTGAAACCCGGGAACAGCCAGGTTGAACTCCACTTTGAGTACATGGATACCAAGCGATACTATGGAGAACAATATACTCTTGAACTCTACGCGATGTATAAGCATAAATTCAGCAAAGAGCGCTTTGACGTAGTAATCGTAAGCGATAACAATGCGTTGAACTTTATGCTTGAGTACCATGATGAGCTCTTTCCTCTGACACCTGTCGTCTTTTGCGGTATTAATGATTATAAAGACGAAATGCTGGCCGGGCGCCCTCTGTTTACCGGAGTCGTTGAAAAGATCGATATCAAAAGCACGCTGGAGGCAGCTCTTAAGCTGCATCCCTATGTCACAAAGGTAGTGTCAGTCAATGATAAGACTACGACCGGCAAAGCAGTAAAAAACGAGGTGCTGAAAATCGTGCCGTTGTTTGAGGACCGGGTCGACTTTGTCTTCTTTGATGATTATGATTTGGCTGAACTCAAGAACAAGGTCTGGAAACTGCCCCGGGACAGCATTATATTATTGTCAGTCATCAGCAGGGACAAATCAGGCCACTTCTTTGCCTACGAAGAGAGTCTTGCCCATATATACGGTGAAGCCAGTGTGCCGATATACAGCTTTTGGGATACGTACATCGGGAAGGGTATTGTGGGTGGAATGCTCACGAGCGGTTTTCATCAGGGCAGGTCGGCAGCGCAGGTCGCGCGCAGGATCCTGGATGGTGAAAGCATCGAGAAGATTCCTGTTGAGAGGATAAGCCCCAACAAATATTTCTTTGACTATCGGCAGTTGAAACTCTTTGATATCAGTGAGTCTGACCTCCCTGAAGGAAGCATTGTCATCAACCAGCCTGATACCCTGTATTCAAAGTACAAGAGTTTATTTCTCGGAATTTTCTTTACTATTACTTCCCTTCTCATGATAATCTTTGTACTGCTGACACTTATGCATTACCGCAAAAAAATGGAAACCGTGCTTCGTGACTCTGAAGAAAAATACCGCGACCTCTATGAGAATGCACCGGATATGTATCACACTATTAATAAAGACGCCGTCATTATCTACTGCAATGAGACCGAAGCGAGGATGCTCGGATACAGGAAAGGTGAGATTATTGGCAAACCGGTATCGGATTTTTTTACCCAACATACAAAAGAAGCTTACTGTCGCGCATTCTTTTCCTTAAAGGACAGTAGCGTCCATCACGATGTTAAAAGGGAACTGGTACGAAAAGACGGCTCAACCTTTACTGCGAGTATCAGCATATTTCCTGAAGTAGATGCGAAAGGGGAACTGATTGAAATTAAGGAGGTCGCACGGGATATCACCGAGCAAAAGAGAGTAGAGGAACTAAAAAAGTCCCAGCAGCAACTGCGGAGCCTCTCCGCATATCTGGAATCAGCGCGGGAAGAGGAAAAGAAACGGATTGCGAGAGAGATCCATGATGAGCTTGGACATATACTCACAACTCTGAGCCTTGACCTGTCATGGCTCAGAACCAGGCTGTCAAAAGATAAAGAGGCCATGGATGTGAGTTCCCTCATGGAAAGAACAGGGGCGATGTCCGAGCTGATTGAATCGACGGTACAGACTGTCCAGAGAATATCCTCTGAACTGACCCCCGGCATACTCGACCACCTCGGCCTGTCTGAAGCCATAAAGTGGCAGATAGATAAATACCGTAAACGCACCGGGATAATGTATGATGTCTCTATTACTCCTGAAAATATCATGCTTGATAACAAGCGATCTATAGTGGTGTTCAGGATATTTCAGGAAACTTTAACGAATATAGTCCGTCATTCTGAAGCGACGGAAGTGCTGGTGGATTTGAAAGAAGAAGACGGCAGGCTGATACTTGATGTGACCGACAATGGCAAAGGAATTCAGGAAGATCAAGTCTCGGACCCCGAGTCTGTAGGCATCATTGGTATAATGGAGCGTGCACGTATTTTGGGAGGCAGTGTCAGCATATACGGAGAGAATGGCAAAGGCACAAATTTAAAGCTTATGATTCCCATTGATGAGGGGGAACAGGTATGATTCGTATCCTTATTGCAGATGATCACGAAATGTTCCGCGAAGGCATTAAAAGAATCTGTGAAGATGTGCCTGATCTTATAGTTGCCGGTGAGGCAGGAAGCGGGCATGAAGTGCTGGATAAAGTCGCTGTGGAAGATTATGATCTACTCGTCCTTGACATCGCAATGCCCGGAATGAACGGGCTGGATACCCTTAAACAGCTTAAAGCAGTTAAACCGGGACTTCGCGTGCTTGTACTGAGCATGTATTCTGAAGACGAGTATGCGATACGTGCGATCAAGGCCGGTGCATCAGGTTACCTGACAAAGGCCAGGGCATCCCATGACCTGCTGACAGCTATAAAGAAAGTATCTGCAGGTGGCCACTACATAAATGCCTCAGTTGCTGAAAAGATGCTCTTTGATTTAAAGCCCGGCCAGGAAAAGCCGCTCCATGAAACTCTTTCTGACAGGGAGTACCAGATATTTGCTCTGATCGTCAAAGGGGAAAAAATAAGCGAAATTGCGGATGAGTTCAACCTGAGCGTTAAAACCGTCAGCACCTATAAAGTCCGCATTTTGAGTAAAATGGAGATGAAGAGCACGGCTGAACTTGTCAAGTACGCTTTAGAGCATAAGCTGGTTCTTTAACCTGTTTCACAACAGCTGCTTTTTTCTGACCAGGCAGCGACCCCACTGTAGGACAATGCCTACAATAAAAATCTTACATGTGCTGATATTCATTCATATGTTTATTGACTAAAATATATGTATCAAAACACCCACCGCAAAACATGCGGCCTATTCTGCAAATAACATTAAGGCAAAGTGAAGCGAGAGCCTTTCTTAAGGAGTCTGCGGTTGTTTACGTATGTCAGTGCTTATTCACCTCTTATTACTCAAAAAACAGATCTCGGGACAT
>JAJRVB010000028.1 GCA_024277515.1 Nitrospirota bacterium
CTGGCAAGGAAAATGAGGGTCTCTCCCTTTTCGATTGTATGTTCCATGTTGTTTCCTATCAATACGGAAGAAACATCATCAATGGGAAATGCGCCCGAGGGATATACATAAGAAGCGGTAAACAGGAAGACAGCACATGTCATGATAAATAATCGCACAGGTAATAATAAATTATTTGTATCGAAATTTTCCTGCATACAGGCAAATCAAGGGGTCTGCATGACATTTCCTGCATATCTGTATCCATTCAGTTATGGGTATCATCGGGACATAAGAATGTAAAAATCAAAAACCAAAGATCAAAGTTAAGGAAAATGTTTTTATATTATAAAAACTTCCATAATTTTGATCTTTTATGTTTAATATTTGATCTTGCATTGCCTTGCTGTGTTTACCTGAGACTGAATGCTTACCATATCCGCAGTCTTTCCTTGACACTCTGCATGTCAGGCTTTATACTTAAACTACCCTGGGGGAGGCTTAGCCTGAGAGTTTCAGGGGCAGAGTTCAGAACCCGGAACACAGAGAACAGACTAAAGAAAATCGGTCTGATATCTGTGTTCTGATATCTTGGCTCTGTTTTTGGAAGACCCCTTGAACCTGACCTGGTTAATTCCAGCGGAGGAAAGGTGGAGAAAATGGTTGAATCGCATTCTCAATGGGTCGTGTTACCCGGGGATGCGTTTTTTTTTGGAGAAGATGATGAATATAACAGATACGCCAAATACTGAGACGGGTTACATAAGGGACGTCCTCGCCAAATCTCTGGATCTGCAGACATTAACTGTCTCAGAAGTCTCATCTCTTTTGTGGGTGGAGGATGATGAACTCTGGTCTGAAATCTTTCAGGCCGCATCTGATGTCAAGGAACGGGTCTACGGGAAGAGAATCGTCCTGTTTGCCCCCCTTTATCTGTCGAACGAGTGTATGAATGACTGCCTGTACTGCGGATTCAGAAGGGGCAACAAAGATGCGAAAAGAAAGACATTGTCAATGGATGAAGCGGTTGAGGAGGCGGCGCTCCTTGCGCGCAGGGGGTACCGGAGGCTCCTGCTGGTTGCGGGCGAACATCCGAAACGTGCGGGTATTGATTACTTCGAGAAAGTTATAGACGCTGTCTATAAGGGGAGCGATATACGGATTCTGCATCTGAACGCGGCCCCGATGAGTGTGGATGACTTCAGGAGGCTGAAGGCCTCGGGTGTCGGTGTATATCAATGTTTTCAGGAGACTTACCACCTCCCGTCCTACCGGCGCCTGCACCGGGCGGGCGCAAAGGCTGACTATGCCTGGCGACTGGGGGTCATGGACCGGGCCATAGAGGCCGGGTTTGAAGATGTCGGCATGGGGGTGCTGCTAGGGCTTTATGACTGGCGCTGGGATGTTGCTGCATTGATTGCGCATTGCCGGAGTCTGATGAATAAATATGGATTCGGCCCGCATACACTGTCTGTGCCGAGGCTCCAGCCGGCTCAGGGGTCCATGGCTGACCATTCAAGGTACAGGGTGTCTGACGATGACCTCAAAAAAATAGTTGCAGTATACAGGCTCGCGCTGCCATATGTCGGCGTAGTCGTCTCAACGAGAGAGCCGGCTGACCTTAGGGACGAGCTGTTTACCCTCGGCGCGTCCCAGGTGTCGGCAGGTTCAAAGACGAGTCCCTGGGGTTATGTGAAGGACGGTGATACCGAGCAGTTTGAGATCGGTGACAGCAGGAGTCTTGAAGAAGTCATCGGGAAGATTGCGGGTCTCGGACTCATGCCGAGCCTCTGCACTGCCTGTTACAGGGAAGGAAGGAGCGGTGAGCGGTTTAAACACCTTGCAGAAGAGGAGGCCATTAAAAACTTCTGTCACGAAAATGCCGTTCTCTCTCTTAAGGAGTACGTGGAAGATTCTGCTTCCGGCGAAGTAAAGGAACAATTGACAGAACTGTTAGATGAGGAGATCGCGAAGAGCAGAAACGGCGTTGCTCAGAAATGCAAACTGATCGAGCAGGGCAAAAGGGACCTTCATATTTAAAGTAAGAAATAAGAACTGAGAAGTTAGAAGTTATGAAATTAATAATAAACGGAAATGATACGGAAGTAAAGGACAACCTTACTGTTGCGGGTCTTTTGAGTGATCTGGAAATAGAACCTGCGCGGGTGGCTGTTGAGGTCAATCTGGTTATCATTAAAAAGGCGGACTATAATGAACATGTCCTGAAGGATGGAGACACGGTGGAGGTAGTCAATTTCGTGGGAGGGGGGTAAGAATAAATCAAAAATTAAAAGTAAAAACTCAAAATTATGGGATTATAATTAAATAACTCCTTAATTTTGCATTTTGAAATTTACATTTCTATTTTTCCGGAGGAAACGTATGGATGACAAGCTAATTATTAAAGACATTGAATTTAAATCCCGGCTCTGGGTGGGGACGGGAAAGTATAAGGATTTTGAAGAGACTGCGCGGGCAATCGAGGAGTCGGGCGCTGATGTGGTGACGGTCGCGGTGAGAAGGACAAATATATTTGACAAGAAGTCCGAGAATCTCCTGGATTATATTGATCC
>JAJRVB010000280.1 GCA_024277515.1 Nitrospirota bacterium
CGCCTTTTGTCTTATTGTTCTCTGCCTCTTCAAGAATATGAAAATTACACGTATCTGCCTGCCGCTTGCCATAAAGATGTATATACTTGTAGTAGGTTATGAATTTTATCTCTTTATGCTGTAAGTTACTAAAACCTTTCATCCATACCCCATTTCATAGACCTGAAAACGGCTATCAGCCACTGATTTGCACAGATTAACAACGATTTTCAATCCAGTCACGGGAAGTGCAGCATGTTCCACGTGGAACATGCAACAAGAAAGATATTCACAAATGTTTATAAATTCTTGACAACACCCCGCCCGGCAAATCTGAATAAACGTAAAAGATATCCACACATACATATGTTCCACGTGGAACACCCCGGACCGTTATCTGATAAATTGACTAATTATAAGAAGTTATGTTAATTTCTTGCATCCCGGCATTACAAAGAACCTGTTGAAAAAATGTTAATTTTAGGAATAGACACTTCCTGTGATGATACTTCCGCCTCAGTCGTTGAGGATGGCGCTAAAATCATTTCCAATATCGTCTCGAGCCAGGATGATATCCATAGGAAATATGGGGGTGTGGTCCCTGAACTTGCTTCAAGAAGGCATATTGAACTCATATGGCCTGTTGTCCATGAAGCAATGCATGCCGCGGGCGCAAAGTTTAAGGATATCTCAGCAATAGCAGTTACAAACGGCCCAGGCCTGATAGGATCACTCCTTATCGGGGTGGGTTTTGCAAAGGCCATAGCCTATGTACACAAGATTCCCCTGGTTGCGGTTAATCATCTTGAAGGCCACATTCAGGCGGTATTTCTGGAGGCAAGGCCCGGGTTCCCTTTTATAGCGCTCGTCGTGTCCGGCGGACACACCAGTATTTACAGGGTCGATGATATAGGGATATACAAAGAAATAGGGCGGACACTGGATGACGCGGCCGGCGAAGCCTATGACAAGGTTGCAAAGCTTCTTGGGTTCAGCTATCCCGGGGGGCCTGCAATAGACCGGATTGCGGCCAAAGGAGATGCAGAGGCCATTAATTTTCCAAGGGCGTACCTTAAAGGGAGCCATGATTTCAGCTTTAGCGGGATAAAAACCGCTGTGTTAAACTATGTACGAAAAAACCCTGATAATAAAAAAGAGGATATCGCCGCCGGTTTTCAGTCAGCAGTCATTGAAGTCCTTGTTGACAAGGTATCTGACACAGCAAAAAAAGAAAATATTGGGAGGATTGTCCTGTACGGTGGAGTGTCGGCTAATAGCGCCCTCAGAAAGCTGATGAAAAAAAGGGCATCAGATGACGGGATTGAGCTTTTTCTTCCTTCCACACATTTATGCACTGACAATGCCGCTATGATTGCCGCGGCAGGCTTTCACCACTACACAAAAGGGATTTTGGCTGATTATTCTTTAAATCCATCAGCTTATATGCCGCTTGGGTCAGCCGACGGCTGACCTTTCAGACCTTATCACGTACAGTGTTGTTTAAGATGAGAACCGAGGGCTGCAAGTCCGGTAAAGTTCTCCTTGCATAACGGGCATGAAAAAGAACCCTCCTTGACCTTGTAAACCTGCCTGCTCCAGAAATCCCTGATCCTGGATTTCGTCTTGATGTCACAAACCATCTTCATTTCATCAGATGTGTCTTTCATATTATTCTCCATTTCAAAATCTTTGTATGCCTTTCTATTCAGCAAAAGTTAATACTAACCCTGAATCTCTCCGCTCAGGTCATTAACCCTAAAAACGGCAATCAGCCACTGATTTGCACAGATTAACGACGATTTTTAATAAGTTTCAGGAAATTTCAGTGTTTATCTGTGCTAATCTGTGGTCATATGCATTTTCACCGCCTTTTCGCTGACGCATCTGCCTTCCCCTGCCTTATTGTGGCGAGCAGGAAAAAAACAATTCCAACAGTCAGGGCAGAGTCGGCCACATTAAATGCCGGCCAGTGCCAGTCTCCCACAAACACGTCAATGAAGTCAGTGACTTTACCGTTGCGAATCCTGTCAATAAGATTCCCGACCGCGCCTCCCAGTATCATCGAGAGGGAAAAGAGTTCCAGCCCTTTAGGGAGTTTGGACAGATATACTATTATAGCAAAAATAGCAACAACCGATATAGCAATAAAATACTTGTTGCCCATCCCGGTTAAAATGCTGAAGGCCGCTCCCTTATTCTGAACATGAACAATATTGAGAAAGGGCAATATATTGATGCTGTCATACAGCACAACCTTTGATTCGATCGCCTTCTTGGTGAGAAAATCCAGACATACGACCAGAGAAGATATCACTAATATAAGCAGGCCTTTATTCATGATGTTATTACTGCGTAACATCTCTTGCAGAGATCTGGGTGGTCATCATGCCCTCCGACACTTACACTCCAGTTCCAGCATCTCTGGCATTTCGCCCCCTCAGCACGTTCCACCTGTATGGCCATTTCCTTAATTTCCGTGCTGTTATAGGCAGTTGAAGGCGCTTCCGCAGTTTCACCAATCTTTACATCTGACACAATAAAGAGTGCGGGCAGATCATCCCTGTATTCATCCAGTATTGCCCGGGCCTCTTTACCAGCAAATAAAACAACCTTTGCCTCAAGCGCATTGCCTATAAATTTCTCCTGACGCTTTATCTCTAATGCCTTGTTCACCTCATCACGAATTTTCGATAACTTACCCCATTTCTGCTCGAGTTGTTGATCAAGAAAATCATTATCCACCTCGGGAAAATCCGACAGGAAAACGCTTTCCTCCCTGTCACCGGGTATATGCCTCCATATCTCCTCTGCTGTAAAAGAGAGGATCGGAGCTATCATTTTTGTCAATGATATCAATATGTTATGTAATACCAGTTGAGCGGATCTTCTCTCTCCTGAATCAGATCTGGCTGTATATAACCTGTCCTTCAGGATATCAAGGTAAAAGGAGCTCATGTCAATAATACAGAATTTATATACAGCATGATAGACCTCATAGAATGCAAATGTTTCATAGGCATGAGTTACTTTCCCTATGAGGCCCTGAAGCATGCTCAGTGCCAGCCTGTCTATTTCGGGCAGTTCCTCTTTCTTTATTGCCTTCAGGTCTGTCCCGGATATCTCGATATCATTTATATTGCCGAGCAGAAACCTGCAGGTATTTCTGATTTTTCTATATGCATCAACCATACGGGAGACAATTTCATTCGAAATCCGCATATCTTCCCTGTAATCAGCTGATGAACACCAGAGCCTCAATATTTCAGCGCCCTGCCTGTTGGTGATTTCCTGGGGGGCTATGACATTGCCCAGGGATTTCGACATCTTCTTGCCCTTGCCGTCAACAACAAACCCATGTGTAAGTACGGTCCTGTACGGGGCCCTCTGCCTTGTGCCGACTGATGTCAGCAGCGAACTCTGAAACCATCCCCTGTGCTGGTCACTGCCCTCAAGATAGAGGTCGGCCGGACTCTCAAGTCTCGGATCAGCCTCCATAACCGCAGCATGACTCACTCCCGAGTCAAACCATACATCCAGTATGTCTGTTTCCTTTGTAAAGTCAGTGGATTTACATTCCGGACATACATATCCAGGGGGGACAAAGTCATCTGCCGGTTTCTCAAACCATACGTCTGCACCCGCCTTGTCCACCTCCTTTTCAATGATGTCCATCACTACCCGGTCATTTATTGTTTTATTACAATGACTGCATTGCAGCAGGGTAATCGGGACACCCCAGGACCTCTGTCTCGAAATACACCAGTCCGGCCTGTTTTCGACCATGCCGAGGATCCTCTCCATTCCCCATTTTGGAATCCATTCGGTCTTCCTTATATTTTCGAGGGCCTTCTTTCTCAGCTCATTTTCTTCCATAGAGATGAACCACTGTTCAGTAGCCCTGAAAATCACCGGCCTCTTGCATCTCCAGCAGTGGGGATATGAATGCGACAAAGGCCTGGCATCACCAAGAAGTGCACCTATGTCCCTGATTTTATTAATTATTTCCTGATTCGCCTTAAATACATTCTGTCCGGCAAAATCAATAACATCATCACTGAACCGTCCCCGCTGGTCAACCGGGGCATATACATCCAGTCCGTATTTCAACCCCATCTCATAATCTTCTTCACCATGACCGGGTGCAGTGTGTACAACACCGGTCCCCTGTTCCAGGGTAACATGATCCCCTATGATGGTCCGCACATCCCTTTCTATCCATGGATGACCGCAGATGATCCCCTCAAGCTCCCTGCCGGTCCAGACACGATCAGCTACCGTGTATTGAGCATCAGCCAGGCCGGTATTTTCCATACACTCTTTCACCAGGTCCTGCGCAATAATCAGGTCCCCCGCAGAAGTGCTCACCATGCTGTAATTGAAATCAGGGTGCAGTGCAAGCGCCATATTTGCAGGAAGTGTCCAGGGAGTAGTAGTCCATATAACAAAAAACATATCATTTGGCGCATCCGTCTGCATCTTATCGCCAGCGTCCTTTATCCGGAACTTTACGTATATGGATGGTGATTCCTTATCAGCGTATTCAACCTCCGCCTCTGCCAGCGCAGTTATGCATGTCGGACACCAGTGGACCGGCTTTTTCCCCTTATATACATATCCCTTCTGCATAAAAGAGTTAAACTCTCTCACAATCGACGCTTCGTAAGCAAAATCCATGGTTACATAAGGACGCTCCCAGTCCCCGAATACGCCGAGTCTCTTGAATTCCTCTCTCTGAATGTCCAGAAACCTGCCGGCATATTCCCTGCAGAGTCTTCTCTTTTCAAGGAGGTCCGTGGTCGCCTTTTTTGATCCCAGTTTCTTATCGACCTGATGTTCGATGGGAAGGCCGTGGCAGTCCCAGCCCGGAATATACGGCGCATAAAACCCCTTCATCGTCTTAAACTTGACAATCATGTCCTTCAGTACTTTATTGAGCGTGTGTCCGAGATGAATGTGCCCGTTCGCATAGGGAGGCCCGTCATGAAGGATATAGCTTTTTGATTTATCCCTGTCCTGCATCTTTTGATAAATCCGCTTTTCCTCCCAGAAGGCAAGGAATTCCTTTTCCTTCTGAGCAAGGTTGGCCTTCATGGGGAAGGCGGTCCCGGGAAGATTTAATGTGTCCTTGTAATCAATTGTCATAGTAAGTAAATGCGGGGACGATCGTCTGATCCTGTCAGCCATCTCCGTCTATAGCTGCATAAAACAATACCCTTAATACAGGAAAAATACATAACAGCTGAACCCAAAATTTAACATCATAAGGAAGCATGTGTCAAGATTCGGAAAACCGATAGCGGTTACAGCCATTTGGCAGGGATAATCGAGCTGATTTTTGCGTCTACTTTTATTCTTGTCTTCTCATCCACCTCAAGGACCGGCGTGTACCAGGGTTTCATCCGGCAGTCGAACACAACAGGCGCCTGCAGGCGGGTATGGAAGCGGCGAGTCTCCGGGCGGCTGCCGTGTATATCGCCGGCAGGCTCAAAACGGGTAAAGAAATTCCAGAGAAACTCCTTCATGCTGACCGTCGCAGCCCTGCTGTCATCTACAAGCAGTATGACCGGCCAGTCAGCAAGCCCTCCTGCATCCGCGACCCTGCTGCCGAGTCCCGGCGCTGATTCATAGGCCGTGCCCTGAAGCACAAGGGTGCCGGGGAGAGGGACTTCAGGCCTGTCGCATCCATCAGGCAGCGCCCCTTTAAACTCTTTTGGCAGTTTCCTTACCGGGTCATTGCCCAATCCCATGAGCACGGCCTTGGATCCTTTGTTAACTGCAGGCCCTGTATAGTCAAGGGTGTCCTGCGAGACATTATCAAATACAAACAGGTCCGTCTCCCAGTTCACACGCTCAAGCACATGCGTCCAGAGCGCCGGGAAGTCATATACATCCACCTCTCCGTCAGTTATTATCAGGAATTTCGTGAGCGATAACTGTCCTTCCCCGAGTATCCTCATTGCGGATGCAAAGGCCTCCCTGGGATAACGGTTATACACTTTGGCCGCAGCAAGGGCATGAAAACCGGTGTCTCCGAAGGTCTTCAGCTTTCTTACTCCCGGCATAACGAGCGGAAAAAGCGGGGAGAGGAGTTCCTGGAGAAAGTCTCCTATATAAAAGTCCTCCTGCCGGGGCCTCCCCACTACAGTTGCGGGAAAGATCGCGTCTCTGCGGTGATACATCCGGCTCACATTAAATACAGGGTAATCGTGCTGCAGCGAGTTATACCCGAAATGGTCGCCAAAAGGCCCTTCCGGTCTCCTTACAAACGGCGGCGCCTCCCCCTTGACCGCAAACTCAACTTCTGAAACAAGCGGGTGTCCTCCGAGGGGATCATCGACCATATCAAGCCTCTTTCCGAGCAGAAGAGAGGCGAGTACAAGTTCAGGGACATCTTCCGGAACAGGGGCTATCGCAGCAAGGATAAGCGCAGGAGGTCCCCCGATAAAGAGGCTGACCGGGAGCGGCTCCCCCCTCTTTTCAGCAGCATTATAGTGGTACCCTCCGCCCTTGTGGATCTGCCAGTGAATCCCCGCGGTGCTGTCATCATATCTCTGGATCCTGTACATACCCAGGTTATGCCCCCTGCCTTCAGGGTGTTCCGTATACACCAGCGGGAGGGTCACAAAAGGTCCTCCGTCTGAATGCCATGAGGTGAGCATGGGGAGTTCTGTCAGTCGGGACGGGCGCTGCAGGTTTTCAAGAATGGGCGCGTTTTTATTTTTCTTAGTTCCTATCCTCAGACCCTGTATAAAAAAACCTTTTCCGCTCCATAGCTTTTTCATGTCCAGGGGCAGGAGTTTCTCTGCAAGTTTCACAGCGTCATTTACGAATCTGACCGGCCGCTTTCCAAAGGCCAGTTCGATCCTGCGTCCGGTGCCGAACAGGTTTGTGACCACCGGGAACCGGCTCCCCTCGACATTTCTGAAAAAAAGGGCGGGGCCGCGCTTTTCGATCACCCTTCTATGGATTTCCGCGATCTCGAGATAAGGATCTACAGGCGCATCAATAACAATCAGTTCATTTTCCCTTTTCAGGATATCGATGTAACTGCGCAGGTCTTTAATAATGTGCATGCTCCCCCTCGTATAATATCAAGAAAAACAGTCCCGTCTATTTTAACAGGTGGCATTCAAAAAAACCTCTGTCATTATGCAAATCAACCTGCGTGCAGCAGAAGTATTAAGAAGAAATTTACTCATCTAATTTTTTTTGGCCCGGCACTTAATAAATTTATCGATTATACCGATAAATATGTACCTGGTCATAAAAAACAATTTATGGCCGGGCAGACAGGACAATTTCGCAAAGATAATGATAGATAAAAGCAGCATAA
>JAJRVB010000281.1 GCA_024277515.1 Nitrospirota bacterium
GACCATATAAGGATCATTGGGGGGGCATTGATAATCGTGTTTGGTCTCTTTGTTTCAGGCTTTCTGAAGCTCGATTTTCTGATGAAAGAGAAGAAAGTCCATATGAAATTCAAACCAGCCGGCTACATCGGGACATTTGCAGTTGGAGTGACATTCGGGGCGGGATGGACCCCCTGTATAGGCCCCATACTCGGCTCCATACTCATGTATGCAGGTTCGTCGGGTTCGGTGACTTACGGAGTCAAGCTCCTTTCGGTTTATTCCATCGGTCTTGGAATACCCTTTCTTTTGTCATCGCTCGCAATGAATACATTCCTGACTCACTCAAAGAAACTTATGAAGCATATGAGAGTGATCATGGTTTTAAGCGGGCTGCTGCTTATTGTATTCGGTATTATGCTTATGACAAATATGATAACGCGCTTCGTTGCGCTGTTCCCGAATTTTGCGTTTCTTTAGTATCAGAAAGGAATGAATTCATATTTTCTTCATATATATATTATAGTTTTAAAATGTAGGGGCAATTCTCGGAACGAGTCGATTACGACATGAATTGCCATTACAGCAATGCATATACAAATTTTATGCGTAAACAGGATTTTAATTTTCATAAAATGATAATGCGGCAGAAAGCAATTTGTTTTTTACTGCTGCTGCTTTTGTTAAGCCCGACCACTTCCTACTCCAAAGAAGTGTCCCGTATGGAGCTTGACGAAGTTGCGGACCTGATCATGAGCCCCGGATGCGATTACGTTTATACGCTGACCAACTGCCCCTCTGCGCAGGCGGACCAGATGAAGGAGCTAATCAGGGACAGGCTCGCAAAGGGAGAAAGCAAGGAATCGATTCTTGCTTATTTCGAAGATGTTTACGGACCGAAGATCCTGGCCCGGCCATCGAAAAAAGGTTTTTATTTCATTGCGTGGTGGTTCCCTTACTTTCTGGTGCTGGACCTGTTCCTGGTAGCCGGTATTTTTCTCATTCTCTGGCGTAAAAAGGCCCGTATGAAAGAAAACGCACCTGTTGATGTTAACCCTGAAACAGAGGCCCTGCTGGAAGATGAGGTTCGCAGGTTCAGGGAAGATGAATAAAATGAAAGGAACTTTGTTATGAAGCGTCTGTTGAAGCTCTTGATCTGGCTGCCCATCATTATAATTATCGCAGCGGCTGTGATTGCATTGATGAACGAACAGGAAGACGGCAGAGTAAAAAAGCCCCGTCCTTCAATTGGTGAGCAGGCAAGGGATTTTACATTTCCTGATCTTGAAGGGAAAGAGGTTTCTTTGTCCGACTTTTACGGGAAGAAGGTTGTATTTGTCAATGTCTGGGCAACATGGTGTCCCTCATGCAAGGAAGAGCTGCCTACCATGCAGAGATTATATGAAAAATTCGGCGGGGACGACTTTGAAGTCCTGGCTGTGAGCATAGACGCGGGCGGCGGGAAAGCGGTCGCGCCGTACATGAAGAAACATCGTTACACATTCCCCGCCCTGATCGATACATCCGGTTCCATTCAGCTGCTTTACGGGACCACCGGAGTGCCCGAGTCATTCATAATTGATAAAAAAGGCAGAGTCGCCTTTGTTGAAATTGGACCCGGAGACTGGACCGACCCGGAGAGGCAGGCCCTGATAAGAGGGTTGACAGAGGAACCTGATACGGAGGTTGTAAAATGAAAGGAAGGCAGGTCACAATTGTTTTTTCAGTGCTTTTAATCCTTGCTGCTTTTAGTTATCTCGTATTTCTCGGAATGAAGGAAGGCAGCATGTATTATCTTGAGGTATCGGAGCTCTTTGAAAGGCTCGATGAAACGGGGCACGGGAAAGTCAGGGTCAACGGTGAGATTGTACCCGGCAGTGTAAACTATGAAACCGGTGCACTGACGCTTAACTTCACATTAAAAGATAAAGATGTTGAAGATTCACCCAGGCTTAATGTTATATATATAGGCCCCCCGCCGGACATGCTTGAACAGGAAGGAGTTACCCTTGTCGCCGAAGGCTCCTATAACATGGAAAAAGAAATATTTGAAGCAAAAAAACTCCTTGTGAAATGTCCTTCAAAGTATGAAAAGAAGGAAGGAGAGGCATGATTGATTTTGGAAAATATTCATTGCTGTTTTCTTTAATCCTCTCCATTTTTGTTTTCCTGGGGCTGATATACGGCATCAGGAGAAAAGACGCAAGATTTATAGATATGTCATACAGGGCGACAAAAGGCATTTTTGTATTCATGACATTTGCCTGTTTCTTCCTTATATACGCTTTTATCATGGATGACTTCAGGATTGAATACGTTGCATCCTACTCCGAAAAGGCCCTGCCGATCTTTTACAAGATTACAGGATTGTGGGCGGGGCAGAAAGGCTCCCTCCTGTTCTGGGGATGGCTTCTTTCCCTATTTACATTCATTACGGTGCAGCGGGACGAACACAAGGTCAATTCACTATTTCTTCCATATACGCTTGTTTTTTTAAACCTGACATCGATGTTCTTTCTCGTGCTTGTCAACTTTGTGACCCCTCCTTTTGAAATGATGACCATGTTCCCGGCTGACGGCAACGGCCTTAACCCTTTACTCCAGAACCCCGGCATGGTCTTTCACCCCCCGGCGCTTTATCTCGGATATGTCGGGTTTACCGTGCCTTTTGCCTTTGCAATGGCCGCCCTTGTGATGGAAGACCTGGGCGAATGGTGGATAAAAAAGACGAGGACCTGGACCCTGTTCTCATGGGTATTCCTGACCCTCGGGATAATCTTCGGTGGATGGTGGGCTTATATGGAGCTTGGCTGGGGAGGAGTATGGGGATGGGATCCGGTTGAAAACTCTTCTTTTATGCCCTGGCTTACTGCAACGGCCTTTCTTCATTCCGTAATAATCCAGGAGAAGAGGCGGATGCTCAAGATATGGAATGTCTCTCTGATCCTTTTGACATTCTCGTTAAGCATTTTCGGCACATTTATTACAAGGAGCGGGATTATCTCTTCGGTGCACGCCTTCGGACAGTCGCCAGTGGGTTTTGTCTTTCTCGGTTTCCTGATCCTGGTCCTGGCTGCGGGGATATATCTCATATGGACCAGATATGAGAAACTGAAGGAACAGAACCCGAGGATTGAAGCATTTCTTTCGAGAGAAAGCTCTTTCCTCTATAATAATATTATCCTTGTCGGGATATGTTTCGCCACTTTCTGGGGAACAATATTTCCTCTGATCTCGGAGGCTGTAAAGGGTGTAAAAATATCGGTAGGGCCACCTTTTTTTAACACAATTAATGCTCCCTTATTTCTCCTGCTAATACTGCTGATGGGTGTATGTCCGCTACTTGGATGGCGCAAGACATCTCCAAAGGGGATATTAAAGAATTTTCTGCTCCCCTTTTCATTAACCGCCCTGACGTTGCCGGTCCTGTATATTTCAGGTATAAAGAGCTTTATGCCTGTCTTCTTCTTTTCCTTCTCTGTCTTTGCCATAACAACCCTGCTCAGAGAGTTTTATCTCGGCACAAGCGCCGGTGTAAAGAAGAATGAAAAAGGATGGCTCTCATCGTTCTGGACTCTTGTCAGAAGAAACAGAAGAAAATACGGGGGATTTGTCATCCATGCCGGGATGGTCTTTATAGTACTGGGGCTTGCGGGTTATGGATATTTCCAGTATAAGGAAGATTTTGTATTAAGCAAGGGACAGGAGGTCACAATAAAAAATTACCGCCTTAAATATACAGACCTGACGACAAGAAAAAAGTGGAACTATGAAGGAGTAGGCTCTGTGATAGAAGTTTATAATTCAGGAAAATTCAGGGGAACTCTGAGGCCTGAGAAGAGGTTTTACAAAAAGAGAGAACGGGAACCGACCACGGAAGTCGCTATATTGACCGGTATGGTTGAGGACCTTTATCTGATTCTCGGCGCCTGGAACAGTGACGGCTCGATTACGTTAACGGTCGTGATAAACCCCCTGATTTCGTGGATATGGGTAGGAACGGGAGTAGTCATGTTCGGTACGATCTGGGCGGTGCTGCCTCGAAGGAGGAGAGAGGAAGAGGCCGGTCTCCTCGAAAAAGACATTATTTTGCACCTGAAAGGAGTGGAAGTTGAATGATGGTAATTATTTTTTTTATTTTAATCCTGGCTTTTCTCGTCTATATCCTTCTCCCCCTTGTAAACTAGAGTTACTGGCCGTTTATAAACAGGGGGGCCCTTGCCGGGATACAGGAAGAGAAAAAGGAGAGCATCCGGGCGATATCCGATCTGGATTTTGAATATGAAATGGGCAAGCTGACCAGAGAAGACTATACTTCCACAAGAGAGTTTCTGAAAAGACAGGCCCTCCCGGTCCTGGAAAGAGAAAGTGATTTCTCAAAAAGCATTATCCTGAAACCCGGAAAAGAAATTTCAAGAGGCCTTAAAATAAATATCACAAAAGAGGTGTTAAGGATTTGCGGAAAAAAATTATTGTCATAACATTTTTATTCATGTTAATTACGACCACCGCCTTTGCGTTATCCGTAAGGGTAAAAGTGACCAATGCCACAAAAGGCGGTGAACTCGCCGGTTATCCCTTTAAAATACTTGTTGTTGAACCGGATAGATACGGGGGGATAAAGGTCTTAAAGGAACATGAATTCAGGACCGGGGCGTCCGGGTCCTTTGAAGGAAAAGTGGACGTTTCCGCTGCAAAGGCGATTATGGCTGAAATAAATTACAGGGGAGTTTCTTATTATTCCCCATTATCTCAGATAGAAAAGGACCGGGAAAAATACATTTTCAATATTAATGTATATGAAATAACCGACAAGTCCGACAGCATAGAGGCAACCGAAAGGTCTCTGACTATCACCCCCTATGACGACAAAACGCTCATAGTGAATGACTCGGTGACTTTTGTAAATAACAGCAGCTTTACATATGTGGGGAAATACGACGACAAGCTTAAAATAAACAAGTCACTCTTTATCCCCCTGCCTGCCGGATATATGCTGATGAACGTCAATGGCGTAGACAGGAAGGATATATATACGCTTGGAAGCGGCATTGCTTCTCACGAAAAGCTCATACCGGGAGAAATATCCATCTCTCTCAGATATATTCTAAAAAGCGATACAGGCGTGTTTGACATGTCTCTGCATAATGAAGATTACAGCGCTGTCGCAGGAAAAACATCATTTTATTTTACGAACAGGGAAAACTGGAACGTCAAAGCCACAAACCTTCAGCAAAGAGGAGAAAGCTGGGAAGGCAGTGACTTAAGGTCGGTTAAATTTAAAATATCCTCGCCATCTTATAAAGGTTTCTTCAGTCTGTGGCAGGCCTCCATTGCAGCAGCTTTTATCGTAATCGGAACAGGTCTGGTCGTTATGAAGAACAAGATTTACCGGTGGAAACTCGTAAAGGAAAAGAGACGCCTCGAAAAAATTGTGGCAGAACTGAAAAGCGAGGCTGATGAGGTCGACCTGAAGGGGTATTACAAATCATTTCTGGATGTCCTTGAAAGCAGACAGAGGGAGATAGAAGAGAGGCTTGCGCCTTGAATTTGATAGAGATAAAGGGCGTTATGAAGCAGTATCATGCAAAAACCGCCCTGAACGGGATCGATATCAGCATCGGCAAACAGGATTCCATTACGGTCTTCGGACCAAACGGGGCCGGCAAGACCACCCTCCTTAAAATAATATCCGGCATCATGTCTCCTACGGCAGGAAATACATACTACAACAAGAAAAAATACTCTGACAGTGATATGAGAAAAGAGGTCTTTTATCTCGGACACAAGACCTCTCTTTATAATGCGCTCACAGTGGGGGAAAACATGGACTTTATCTGCAGACTCTTTTCAATTAATCACCGCGCTGAATCAGTAAGAAAGATATTAAAAGAGCACGGTCTGTGGGAACGGCGGAGAGACCCGGTCAACGAACTTTCACAAGGCATGAAAAGGAGGCTCGCACTCGCAAAAGGATTTATTACAGACCCAAAGCTCTTTATTCTGGATGAACCTTTTACAGGTCTTGATCTCAGGTGGAGGACCTCAATACTTGCAAAGATAAAGGAGATCAGCACTCAGGGCAAGGCAATTATTATCTCCACTCACCTGGTGGAAGAGGGCTTTGCACTCGCAAAGCGTGTGGCATTTCTGCATAAAGGGAAATTTCTGTTCATTAAAAAGAAAGAGGAAGTGAAGATAGAGGAGATTTACCGGCTGTTTGATTCCATGGGGGAGACCGTGAAATGAGATTTTTGGGCAATGCCGCTGCAATCCTGAGAAAAGACATCCTTCTGGAGTTAAGGGGCAGGGAGTCTCTCAGCCTTATGCTTTTTCTCTCATTGCTCCTCCTTGTAATTTTTAATATTGCACTAGATCTTGATAAAGAGAGTGTTTCGTCCCTGGCATCAGGAATCCTGTGGGTGGTTTTCGCGTTCTCGGGCATTCTTGGGATGGGTAGGACATCAATGGCTGAAAGGGATGAAGAGGCCTACCTGAGCATAGTCTTTTCACCTGCCACCCCGGAGAGCTTCTATATAGGCAAGGCATTAAGCAATCTACTTTTTCTTCTGATTATGGAATGCTTCACACTGCTCTCTTTCGCGGTATTATTTGATTTTGAAAAAATTATACTGCTGCTGCCCCAGCTGCTTGCCCCGCTTGTTCTGGGCACCTTGGGGTTTTCTCTGGTCGGCACGCTTTTTTCTTTCCTGACTACCGCCACCAGGTATGGTGAAATACTTCTCCCCTTCCTGTATCTTACCGTAGTAATTCCGGTAATTCTCGGAGGAGTCATTTCGATGGGGATGATTCTTAACGGTAATACTGACGGAGCATGGAAGTGGATACAGATGATCGCTGTATTTGATCTCCTGTATCTCGCTGTTTCCCTGCTCCTTTTCAGGTATTTAATGGAGGACTGACCAGGCATGAAAACTAAACACATAATGACAATTCTTTTTCTCTTTCTCCTGGTGATGATACCTCTGGATTTCTTCCTGATGTTCAAGGCGGCCCCGACTGAAAAAGTAATGGGTGATGTGCAGAGAATATTTTATCTCCATATATCTCTGGCTATGGGGGCGTTTCTTGCCCTTACAGGAGTATTTGTGTCAAGCATACTTTTTTTATGGAAGAAAAATTTCATATGGGACACGGCCGCCTCCACATCCGCTGAGATCGGGGTGCTTTTTTCAACTCTTGTTCTTATTACGGGCTCCATATGGGCAAGGCCCATCTGGAACGTCTGGTGGACATGGGACCCCAGGCTTTTAACTGTGCTCATTCTCTGGTTTATTTATATAGGATACTTTCTGCTGAGAGGGGGGATCGCCGATAAATTTAAAAAAGCGCAA
>JAJRVB010000282.1 GCA_024277515.1 Nitrospirota bacterium
AGGTCTTCGCAGTTATTAAAATAATCATCCGGTGTCTGCGCGACATCCTTCCAGGGAAAGTCGATGATCCCTGAACCGAGTACGCCCCTCATCCCGATTTGCTCCAGTTTTCTGGCAGCTGTATTCTGATAGAAGTACATGTCAGAGTATGTCGTTACCCCTCCCTTGAGCATTTCAAGACACGCGAGTTCGATAGCGTCATCCACCAGCTCACTCGTGAGCCATTTCATTTCATTGGGCCAGATATGCTTTTCGAGCCAGTCCTGCAAAGGCATGTCGTCAGCAATCCCTCTGAAATAGACCATGGCGGCATGCGTATGGGTATTGATCAGACCGGGGAAGAGGACCCTGTTTTTTCCGTTTATGACAGAATCGGGAGTGTACTTCGCAGAGATGTCGGCACTGGTGCCTGCATCAGTGATTTCGCTTCCGGTAATGGCAACTGCTCCGTCATGAATAACGGCAAGATCATCCTCCATGGTAAGCAGGTAATCGGCCCTGATGATTAAATCAACTTTTTGCATTAACACCCCCCACTGAAGAGCAGCCGGTAGTCAGTAGTAAGTAGTAAGTAGAAGGGGAAATGACCTGTTTTGCTGTCCCTGATCCCTGACTACTGTCCACTGATTACTGTCTACTGTCTTTTAATCAGTTCCTCGGCTATTTGCACCGCGTTCAGTGCTGCCCCTTTTCTCAGATTATCAGCTGTGATCCAGATATTCAGACCATTGTCTATAGTATGGTCTTCCCTGACTCTCCCGACATACACCTCGTCCCTGTTTGCCGTGTCGGTCTGGAGAGGATAAATATTTTTCTCCGGGACATCATACACAATAATTCCGGGAGCTGTCGAAAGAATCGCCCTTGCATCATTTGCGGAGAGCTTTTTTTCCGTCTCTATATTGAGGGACTCTGAATGCCCCCTGAATACCGGGACCCGTACAGTGGTTGCAGTCACCCTTACTGTGTCATCACCAAGGATCTTCTTTGTCTCATTCACCATCTTGATTTCCTCTTTTGTATACCCGTCATCCATAAACGTGTCGATATGGGGGAGGCAGTTAAAGGCTATCTGGTGAGGATAGACAGAGGGCTCCACATCTTTGAAATTGAGGATATCTCTGGTCTGGTCCATCAGTTCATCCATGGCCTTCTTCCCGGTGCCCGAGACTGACTGGAAGGTGGTGACAACGACCCTCCGTATTTTTGCTTCATCATGTATGGGTTTCAGAACAACGACCATCTGGATCGTAGAGCAGTTGGGATTTGCTATGATTCCTTTGTGCATGTCGATATCATCCGGGTTGACTTCAGGCACAATCAGGGGGACTTCCGGGTCCATGCGCCATGCACTTGAATTGTCAATGACCACACAGCCCGCCTTTGCCGCGGATGGAGCAAACTCTTTGCTGCGGTCGCCGCCGGCAGAGAAAAGGGCGATATCGATTCCGCCAAAGACGTCATGGGTCAGCACTTCAACCGGAACAGGACTGCCGCGAAAATCGAGGGTCTTTCCGGCAGAGCGTTCTGACGCGAATAAACGCAATTTCTCCAGAGGAAAGTTTCTCTGCTCAAGAGTAGCTATCATCTCATTCCCGACAGCGCCAGTTGCACCAGCAACGGCAACGATATATTTATCTTTCTTTTTCAGCATGATTATTCCTTTCGATAATAATATAAAAGTAATCAGTAGACAGTATACAGTCGACAGGGAAAAGAATTAACTCTATAACAGCCCTGATCCCTGTCTACTGACTACTGTCTACTGACTACTTTTTTTAACTGACATATTTTGCCACGAGATCTCCGACTTCAGTTGTCGTCATCCCCATCTTTCCGGCTGCAAGGCTTTTCAGGTGACTGCCGGTGACTTTCATGACCGCTTTTTCCACCTTCCTGCCTGATTCTTCTTCGCCTATATGTTCAAGCATGATCCCCGCGGCGCAAATGGCAGCGAGAGGGTTGATCATGTTTTTCCCTTTATACTTGGGCGCTGAACCGCCGATCGGTTCAAACATGGAGACCCCTTCGGGGTTGATGTTCCCTCCGGCGGCAATGCCCATTCCTCCCTGGATCATGGCCCCCAGGTCTGTTATTATATCGCCGAACATGTTGTCTGTGACAATCACATCAAACCACTCGGGATTTTTTACAAACCACATGGTAATTGCATCTACATGGGCGTAATCCGTTTTGATATCAGTGTACTCTTTTGATACTTCATTGAAGGCCCTTTCCCATAGATCAAAGGCAAATGTAAGCACGTTTGTCTTGCCGCAAAGGGTCAGTTGCTTTTCTTTATTCCTTTTCATGCAGTAGTCGAAGGCAAAGCGGATACAGCGCTCAACCCCCTTTCTGGTATTGATTGATTCCTGCACGGCCACTTCATCCGGTGTCCCCTTTTTAAAAAAACCACCTGCCCCCGTATAGATGCCTTCCGTGTTTTCCCTGACAACAACAAAGTCAATATCCGCTGGCCCCTTGTCTTTGAGCGGGCAGTCAATACCAGGGTACAGTTTTACCGGCCGCAGATTTATATACTGGTCCAGTTCAAAACGGAGCTTAAGGAGTATCCCTTTTTCGAGGATACCCGGTTTTACATCCGGGTGTCCGATCGCTCCCAGATAAATTGCGTCAAATTTCCTTAAGTCTTCCACTGCACCGGCAGGCAGAACTTCTCCTGTACGGAGATATCTTTCCCCCCCGATATCCATATAATTCAGATTGACGCTGAAGCCCGCATGTGCAGAAACTGCCTGCATGACCTTGATCCCCTCAGCGACAACCTCTGGCCCTGTACCGTCTCCCGGAATTACCGCAATGTTATACGATTTAGACATGTTCTCTCCATTACCCAAGGTTGTATTATAAATTAATTAAAGCAGGAAGCGAGAAGTAAAAAGCGAAAAGTATTTATGTCTGAATTGAAATATTACTTCTCACTTCTCACTTCTCACTTCTCACTTAAGAAGTATTGGTGATCCCAACGGGACTCGAACCCGTGTTTTCGGCGTGAGAGGCCGACGTCCTGGGCCACTAGACGATGGGACCGTGTTGGCTGGGGCGGGAGGATTCGAACCCCCGGATGCTGGGACCAGAACCCAGTGCCTTACCGCTTGGCGACGCCCCAAAATAGTGTCTACAGATCATGATTATATTACGTATTTTAGCGCTGTCCGTCAATATGCAGAGAGTCCCTGCTGTAATAATGCGGTGATTATAACGATAAACAGGCATATTCCCAAAACAGTTTAGTATTGCTGCAACGCCTTGTAGTACGCCTGGCCAACCCCGGATCCTGAGATAACCTCATGACGCTGAAAAAGCAAAAAATCTTCTTGAATTTACATTTCATTTATGTCCTGAAATTGCTGTCAGAATGACAAATTC
>JAJRVB010000283.1 GCA_024277515.1 Nitrospirota bacterium
ACTTTTCCCGAATACACAAGTCCAGCATGAGGTGATACCAGGCCTATGGCATTTTCTTTTTCAACACCTGCTGTGATGAATTCATGGACCTGACTGGTAAGATTCGAAGGAGAAGATTCATAAAATTGTCCTGAAACAGCAGGCCGGCGTATTATATAGCTCATTTTGTCAAGTCCCGATCATGTCAGTATATTAAACATTCAGCAACGGGTAATAACGATCGGTTACAACAGATCAAATATAAAAAATTAAAAATAAAAATTTCGGAATGATTTATATAATAAACATAAATTTCCTTGATTTTTATCTTTGGTTTTTAATTTTTCATTTTTCTATCCAAATAATATTCGTAACTGAATGGTTATATCAGTATTCACCATACTCCCTGTCAGCGAGATTCTGGAACTTCGTGAACTTTTCCATAAAGGCAAGATCAATTACCTTTGTGGGTCCATTTCTCTGTTTTGCGATATCCAGTTCAGCTATGCCTTTTTTCTGGGAATCCTGTTTCTTGTAATACTCATCCCTGTAGAGAAACAGGATGATATCAGCATCCTGTTCGATCGCGCCTGATTCTCGCAGGTCGGCAATGATAGGGTTCTTCTTGTCTCCGCGGAGTTCACAACTCCTGTTAAGCTGACTGATAACAATAACGGGAACAGAGAGGTCTTTTGCGAGCGCCTTCAGTGAACGTGAAATATCGGAGATTACCTGCTCTCTCGCCACATGGGTCCCCGACCCGCTCATGAGCTGCAGATAATCCACGACAACAAGACCCAGCCCGTGTTCTGCCTTAAGCCTCCTCGACTTCGCGCGGATATCCAGTATTGAATTGAACGAATCGTCTATATAAATAGGGGCTTCGGACAGTCTGCCGGCAGCATTGACCAGCTTGCGGTAATCTTCCTTGCTGTGGTACCCGGAACGTACCGCCTTTGAGTCCACCTCCGCTTCGGAACACAACATTCTCAAAACAAGCTGCTCCTTTGTCATCTCAAGACTGAAGACGGCAATGGGGACATTTTCCTCAATGGCGGCATGCGTAACGATATTCAGGCAGAATGCGGTCTTGCCCATACCGGGCCGCGCGCCCACGACTATCAGGTCCCCGGGATGAAAACCTGTGGTCGCTTCATCAAGGTCCGCAAATCCGGTAGACAGTCCGGTTATGCTCTCCTTTCTGTCAAAGAGTCTGTCAACAAGCTCAATCGTGTCTTTAACCACATTTTTTATATGTACATAGGTCTGCCTGATCGCCTTCTCTGAAATATTAAATATTTTTGATTCGGCCAGGTCGAGAAGTTCATGTACGTCCTGTTCCGTATCGTAGCTGTTAGTGATTATCTCGGTGGATGTCTTGATGAGATTTCGCAGGATGGATTTTTCCTTGACTATTTTCGAGTGGTACCGGGCATTCGCGGACGTGGGCACCAGGCTGACAATTGAACTGAGGTATGATGCCCCCCCTACTCCCTGGAGCTGCTCCTTCCTGTTCAGCAGTTCAGTCAGTGTAATGAGATCAATGGGCTCGTTCTTTTCATAAAGTTCGAGCATGGACATGAATATTTTTTTGTGGGAATCTTTATAAAAGTCATCAGGGGTAAGCTGCTCTATTACTGTGGCGATTGCTTCATTTTCGAGAAGCACGGCGCCGAGCACCGACTGTTCAGCTTCGATATTCTGCGGGGGCAGACGATCAAAGCAGCCAGGCATCTTTACCGGCATGTCCTGCAGCCTTTTCTCCTTTGGAACTGTTTCAGGCATGTGATGTTCCTATGCTTCTTCTGAACCTGCCGCTTTGACCTCAATTTTCAATGTGGCCGTGATGTCCTGATGGATCTTTACGGATACGTCATAAACGCCGAGCCGCTTGATAGGTTCCTCAAGCATGACCTTGCGCTTGTCAACATCAATGCCCTGCGCGGCAATGGCCTCAGCTATGTCCTTTGAAGTAACGGAACCGAAGAGTTTCTCTTCCTCTCCCGCCTTGGCCTCTATGCTTATATTCAACTTTGATATCCGCCCGGCCAGGTCCTGCATCGACTCTTTCACCTTCTTTGCCTTTGCAAGGATTATGTTCTTTTCATGTTCAAATTGTTTAATGTTCCTTGGGTTTGCCTCAGCAGCAAGGTTTCGGGGGATAAGATAATTTCTCCCGAAGCCGTTTTTTACATCCACAATACTGCCGATTTCTCCCAGGTCCTTCACATCCTCTTTTAAGATAACTCTCATTATACACTCCTGTTTTTTTATATTTTATCTGATCGTTCCGTATGGATTGAGTCTGATATTTTAGCTTAACTCCCGGTCAAATTAAAAGTTAAAAAATACAAACCGGGTCAGGATGAATAAAACCTTTTAAATATTCATGCGTTATCATTACCCGACGGAAATATTTTCCCTGGATTCAGTATCCCTTTTGGATCAAATACGCCCTTTATTTTTTTCATGAGTTCGATATTCAGTTCTGAAAGCTCCATACCGATAAACTGTTTTTTGGTGAGCCCGATCCCGTGCTCTCCGGATATGCTCCCGTTATAAGCGAGAACTGCCTCAAAAATGTCCTTTATTGCCTGTTTTGCCCTTTTATACTCCTCCTCATCGTCCTTGTCCGTCATCACGTTCACATGGATATTTCCATCACCCGCGTGACCGAAGTTTGCTATAAGGAGTTGATGTTTTTGGGCTATTTCCCTGAGGGACTGAAACATCCCGGGAATCCTCCCGCGCGGGACCACAATGTCTTCATTTATCTTTGCGGGTTTCATGTGGTACAGGGCGGGTGAAATTGCCCGTCTTGCCGCCCAGAGACGCTGCCTCGCAAAGATGTCCCCGGCAACACTCACGTCTCCGTTCAACGCGGTACAGATAGACGCGATCCTTTCGGCCTCTTCCGTGACTGCTGCATGAGATCCGTCAACCTCGATCAACAGAAGCGCGTCCGCATCAA
>JAJRVB010000284.1 GCA_024277515.1 Nitrospirota bacterium
CATCCGAGGAAGGTAAACAGAGACAATACCATACGGTATCAGGGCAAAGTGTATCAATTGCTTCCGCTGAATGGGATAAAGAGTTTTTGTGGTAAGTGGGTAGAGGTCTGTGAACATAGAGACGGCAGGATGAGTGTCCTTAGAATCATCCATGGAGAAAGTATGGACAGCTTAAAAGCAAGAATGTGACATTTTAAACTGGAAATAACATGTGACATTGACATTAGTAATAACAGTCCGGAAGGCTTTTTTTAAAAGCCCCGGGCTCTCCTGAAAAAATGTTGTAATTTGGCGTGGATTATGATAAAATGAACTCACGTCAATTCTACGTGAGCCGACCAACAAGGGGGAAGGAGGTGAAAGGAAAGAGGGAGGTGGAAATCAAAGCATTGCCTCAAACAGCATTGCCGTAAAAATCAACTCAAGGAGACCAAAGGAGGATCAAATGAAAAGGGCAATCGTATTAGCGGTTATGGTTCTTATGCTTTCAGGGCTGGCAACTTCATCATTTGCCGGTTCCTGGCTGGGAAGCTTTCCTGACGGCAACCAGTGGGTCAGCCTGGACAGGTATTCATGGGACTACTATGACAACGCCCAGCTCTACTTCAATAACAACAACGACACAGTCGCTGCAACAATTCTCGACTATGACGGCTACCCGCTCTATTACTACTGGTTTGACATGTACAGCTATTACTACGATGCTTACTATTCCACCAATGGTGTCAACTGGTATTACCTCGGTTCGTATTACTATTAACACGGGCGGCGGGGCTGACGACAATCTCAGCCCCGCTTCTCCCGCTTAAAGGTCCCCGCCTTCTCAACACCCCATCCTATCTGTTATTATTTACTGCAATGAAAAAGACTTACGACGTCTGCATCATCGGCTCAGGAATTACAGGAACACTCGCAGCAGAGCACTTCGTCAGGCAGGGGCTTGATGTGTTGATGGTAGAGCGCGGCAAAGAATTTTATCTGCCTGACAAGCCTGAAGAGTACTGGCACGAAGAATGGAAGTTCACTTCTGATGCCCCCCTGATCAGCCGGAACACCTGGAACGGGGCAGAGAAGCACTTCGATGATCTCGTCGAGATTGAGAATACCCGCAAGGAGTTTGCCTTTCACTATAATATGAAGTACGGGATAGGCGGCTCTGGCGCTGTATGGAGCGGGGCATCCTGGAGGTTGACACCTGAAGACTTCAAGACAAGGACCCTTTTCGGATACGGCAGTGACTGGCCATTCAGCTATGAAGAATTATCCCCGTTTTACGACCGCGTTGAAGAAATCTTCTTCACATCCGGCCCTAAAAGCATTCCCGACTGGCCCTGGAGGAATAATTATAAATATCCTGCATTCAAACAGAGTTATCTGGATAAAGTAGTGGGAGATCACCTGGCACCAGAATTCATATTAACGCCAAGCCCCTTTTCGGTCAGAAACGAACCTCCACTTGAGGGGGGTTGTGTCGGGGCAAAGACCTGTGTAACAAAGTGTCCTGCCAATGCACGATTCAGGCCTGACCTGCACATCCTGCAGAAAATCATCAACAAACAGAACCTTAAAATACTGCCCGGCACACCCTGCCTTTCCATAAACCCGGACAAAAAGGGCACAATTGCTTCAATTACAGTATGGAATAATGGCAAACCCGAAACCATAAAGTCCAAGTATTTTTTCCTTGCAGCCAATACGATAGAAAACCTTCGGATTCTTCTAAACAGTGACCTTTCTCCTTCCATGACCAGTCAACTGGGACTCGGGTTTGCTTCTCACGGCACAATGGTCCTCTCCATAACAATGGAAGAGAGACTCTATGTGGGGCGCGGAAGACCTACAACTTCCTCTGCCATCAATACCCTGAATCATCCGGCGAGGAAATCGCTGAACTCCTTCATGCTCGAAATCTGGAATCTCGACTTCACGATAGGCTCTGCGCCACACGCTGCGTTAATCAATTTAAGAAAAAAAGAACGCCACTGGGGGAGAACACTACTTCAGAAAACCCGGGAAGCCGACTCACGTTTTGCGGCAGTCTTCATCTTTGAAATGGAGATGCGAAGGCAAAACAGGATCACCCTCTCCCACGTAAAGGACCAGTTCGGCCTCCCCCTTGCAAAGGTTGACTTTTCTCCTGGAGAGAGAGACAGGCTAACCTTCAGGCATTTACAGCGCACCGCAGAAAACCTCGGCAAGAAGTCTGGTATCAAGGACGTCCGGATAAGCGGGTACGGCCTGAATGGAAATCATCCCCTTGGTGGCTACAGGGCAGGAAGCAACCCCGATGCCTCTGTGGTGGACCCCTGGATGAGGAGTCATCATTACAGGAATCTATATATCCTTGGGGGCGGGGCATTCAGCTCAACAGGTGCACTCAATCCGACACACACGATAGCCGCCCTCACCCTGAAGGCCTTAAGTGACAAAAGGATATCATTCTGATGAGAGGAGGTTGCTTGCAAATAACAAGGCGGAATTTTCTGAAAACAATGGTTACCCTTTCCCTCTCTGGCTGCGGGCTTCTTTCAAGCCATGATCTGCTCAAGGAAAGGGAATTCAAGTATTTTATTGAAAGTTTGCTCCCCTTGGGTCAAGAAAAGATAGAAACATTCCAGTCAGAGCTTCCTTCTTTGCTCCTGAAAATCGGCACATCAAAAAAGAGAGAACTATTAGAAACATACATCCTGTTCAGGAAAAGATATCTGAAAGCATACGGCAAAAAGACAGCCTTTACACTTGAAGACGGAGAGGCAGTCATCTCGAAAATGCTTTCTGACAATAGAGTATCCCATATGGTCAACAGTGCCCTCGACAGTCTATATTTCATGTTCCTGAGATCCAGAACTCGTGATGTAATTTCCTGGGGGAGACCGGTCTCAAAACCAGGCTTCAGGTGTTTGTACTGGGAAGACTATGACAAGCCCGTCAGGGTGCAGGATGATAAATAAAAAAGGGCATGGAATAAAACTTGGCCTTTGTTTCATTACAGCCTGTGCGCTGTTTGTGTACAGCGACACACTGTTTTGCCAGAGCTCTAACATCCTGCCTGAAGTAAAAACCAACTATGCCAACATAGTGGAGTTCACATACTACTCTTGCATCCCCTGTCACTACGACAACAAGGGGACTAACCTTATAAAAACCCTCAAGGGGATGTCTGAGGAGGACATCTTCAAATACGTACAGGACAGTATCGTTAATCGCAATATGCCCCCTGATCCGTCTCTCAGGGCCGTACTCAGGGAAAAGCTGGGATTAATCAAAAAACCCTATCAGAACAGCAGACCAAGCACCCGGTGAAATAGACTGTTATGTCTTGTGAAGGGATCAAGATAAAGCCTGCACTCTCTGACTGAGAGCGGACTGCGCCGGGGGAACTGCCTGACAAAGTCATTCAATCCCCGGAAGAAATCCAAGAACCTGACGTGTGCCAGAGCAAGCGAGAAACTGATAACGATTCTTGAAGCAGTCAGGTACAGTGCCAACGAAACAGGATAGTATTTCCAAATTAATATCAGTGAATTCTTCAGTGTAAAATATATCCTCCTTGACGGGTCCCGTGGAGTGCCCTCCGTCCTGTGAACCACAACACAGTCAGGTGCATAGACAACCCTGCTGCCCTTCATCCTGGCCCTTACCGCCACTTCTATCTCATTATGGTAGAGAAAAAAATTCTCGGGATAGTATCCGATCTCCCTGAAAAGGGCGCTCCGTATCGCAAAACCGCATCCGACAAAGGCAAAGGAGTCCTGAAATATGTCTTCATCCGGTATATGCCATGCCCTGAATCTCTTGCCAGAAGCATCCACAACCCTGAAAGCTATCACTCCGATGTCTTCATGCGACCTGAAAATATCCATAACCCTTCTGATTGTATCTACATCTGTGTGCGAATCATCATCAAGGACAATGAAGTACTCGCCACCTGCCTTTTGAAATCCATGATTATACCCGATGATGCCCATATTTCTCTCGAGAACCACCGGTATGATCTCATCTGA
>JAJRVB010000285.1 GCA_024277515.1 Nitrospirota bacterium
ATAGAAGAAGCGCTTGAACACTATAAGCTTGCCCGCACGCTCCCGAACCTCAAGATACTCGGCATACACAAGCACATAGGCTCTCAAATAACTTCCATCCAGCCGTTTGTCGACGCACTCCGGAAGGTCATACTGCTTGCTCAGACTTTGAGAGCCAACGGCATGGAAATCAGGTGTATTAATATGGGCGGGGGGCTTGGTATCCCGTACCATAATGAGCATCCCCCGCAGCCTGGGGAACTCTCGCGGGCCATCATGCCGCTTTTGAAGAAAGACCGGTTCAACCTCATTCTGGAACCGGGCAGGTCCATTGCAGGCAATGCCGGCATATTCGTTTCCAAGGTCCTGTATTTAAAAAAGCACCCGCAGAAGGAATTTGTCATCGTGGACGGAGGAATGAACGACCTTTTAAGGCCGAGTCTCTATAATGCATATCACGATGTGCTCCCGGTCAAAAAGAACAGGAGAGGAAAAATACTCGTGGATATAGTCGGCCCCATATGTGAAGCAGGGGATTTTTTTGCGAAAGACCGGGAGCTGAACAGGTTGTCCCGGGGAGACCTTGTCGCTGTCATGAGCACCGGGGCCTATGGTTTCACAATGAGCTCAAATTATAACAGCAGGCCGAGGGCGGCAGAGGTGTTTGTCAGCGGAAAAGAGTTTCAGATAGTTCGTGAGAGGGAAACATACAGGGACTTGATACGAGGGGCCAGGACCCCCGATTTTTTGAAATAAATATATACTCAAATACTTTTAACCTTTTGAAGCATGCGGATGCTTCAAACAACGTGTGGGAGAATATGCATTATGAAATTACAATTTATTAAAATGCAGGCCCTCGGCAATGATTTTATCATTATTGATGACAGGGATTCAAAGCTGAAAAATCTGAAACACCTTTCCCGGAAGCTGTGCGACCGGAGGTTCGGAATCGGCGCTGACCAGTTTCTGGTGCTCTGCCACTCGGAGAAGGCCGATTTCGGGATGCGTACATTTAATGCGGACGGGTCTGAAGTGGAAATGTGCGGCAACGGCATACGGTGTCTCGGCAAATATATCTGGGACCATATAATGCGCTGCGACGAAAGCGCTTACGCAAAAAAATACTGTCAGAGCATCGACATCATTACCGTTGAGACCCTTGCCGGCATCATGACTCTGAAAAAGGTCCGTAACCTTTTCAAAATCAACATGGGCCAGCCGATACTTGAACCTTCACGGATACCGCTTAACGTTGCCCGGCTGTCAGGGAAACTAAAAAATTCAGCTGTCATGAAATATCCGCTAAAGATAAGGAAGGGTACGTTCAGGATAAACTGCGTCTCCATGGGCAATCCTCATGCAGTTATAGTTACAAAAAAAATCGAGTCGATACCCCTCGATGATTACGGCCCGCTCATTGAACATCACAGCCTGTTCCCGAACCGGACCAATGTTGAATTCATCGAAATTATCGACAGAAGCAATATTAAAATGAGGGTATGGGAGAGAGGAGCCGGAGAGACGCTGGCATGCGGGACCGGGGCGTCCGCGTCCGCGGTTGCCGCGCACCTGCTCGGCCTGACCGAAAGGAGAGTGAATGTGCACCTTCCCGGGGGAAAACTCCTTATTGACTGGTCCCGAAAAGACGACAATGTCTACCTGACAGGCCCGGCTGTAACCGTATTTTACGGACGGATAGAGATTTGAAAATAAACTGCCCGACATGCAGGAAGAAGACATCGTGGCACGGCAATCCTTACAGACCTTTATGTTCCGGGAGGTGCAAGCTTGTTGACCTTGGGGCATGGGCATCAGAAAAATTCGTAATTGAGGGCAAACTTGATGATGAAACAGGGAGTGAGCCTTCGGAAAAGGAGTCAGATTATGCTTAACCTTATTGTATCCGGTGCGTCCGGCAGAATGGGAAACCGTATTATTGCGCTTGCAGGAGATATCGAGAATCTGAAACTTATAGGAGCGCTCGAACGAAAAGACTCCGCTGACCTGGGAAAAGACATTGGCAGCATAACAGGCATAGGTGAAACCGGAGTGCGCGTTACGGACAGTGTGGGCGCGATACCTGAAAAAGGCGATGTGCTCGTTGATTTTTCATCTCCTTCAGCCACAATTGCATGTCTGAAGTCCCTCGCTAATGAACCGATCCCGGTCGTAATAGGAACAACCGGCTTCAGCAAGGATGAAATTGAATATATAAAGCTGTACGCGCAAAATACACCCTGCGTCTTTGCTCCGAACATGAGCGTCGGGATAAACCTTCTCCTCAGGATTCTCATGGACATAGCGAAAGTTACCGGGGATGACTATGACGTTGAGATCATCGAAGCCCATCACAGGCTGAAAAAAGACGCGCCTTCCGGCACCGCGATGAAGATGGCCCAGGTACTTGCCTCGGCCCTGGGCAGGGACCTTGAGGAGAGTGCGGTTTATGCCCGTCACGGACTCATCGGTGAACGCACAAACAGGGAGATCGGCATACAGACAATTCGTGCCGGGGACATCGTCGGCGAACATACTGTCCTGTTCGGAGGACTCGGGGAAAGGATAGAGATTACACACAAGGCGTCAAGCAGGGATACGTTTGCCAGGGGGGCGATAAAGGCGGCACTGTGGGTGCATAAACAGACCCCCGGCCTTTATGACATGCAGGATGTATTGGGGCTGAAATAGCACCGGCCCGCCCTTAAAATCACAATCAGGAGAGTGGTATTTTGCCTTCAAGGATTACATTGACCACTTCAGGATCAAACTGGGTCCCTGCGTTCTCTTTTAATTCCTTCATGACCTTCTGCAGGGTAAGGGCATCTCTGTAAGGCCGGGAACTCATCATCGCGTCAACCGCGTCGGCAACCATGACGATTCTGGCGGACAAAGGCGTCTCTTCGCCTTTCAGTCCTTCAGGATATCCCTTTCCGTCATATCGTTCGTGATGATAATGAATCACAGGGATTGCGTCTTCAAGAAACGGGACCGACTGGACGATCCTGACACCTATTGCGGGATGCTTTTTGATTTCCGTATATTCATCAAGCGTAAGCTTTCCGTTTTTCTTTAGAATGCTCTCTTCAATACCGATCTTTCCGATATCATGAATTGAAGCTGCATTTTCAATTTCCTTTATCATTCTCTCCGGTACACCCATTGCGCCTGCCAGACGGGCGGAAATGATGGAAACACGGTTGGAGTGGTTGAATGTGTAGTGGTCCTTGGCATCTATAGTAAGAATAAGGGCATTTACCGTGCCTTCATAACAGGTCATAATATTGCTTCTCGCCTTTCCGACCTGTTCCTCAAGATAGGAAGCCCTGTCCAGCAGTATGTCCCGCTCCAGCTTTAACCCGGTATTCGCGCGTCTCTTCTGCAAACCCTTCTCCACGACAAGCAGGACATCGTCCTTGTCAAACGGTTTAATCAAATAATCAAACGCGCCGAATCGGATTGCGTCTCTCGCTGTTTCAAGGCTCGCATATGCCGTCAACAGGACAACTTCCGTGTCCGGATGCCTGCTCTTTATCTCCTGCAATGCTGTGATCCCGTCCATCCTGGGCATTTTTATGTCCATGACCACCAGGTCAACATGGGAATCATGCATCATTTCCAGTCCTTCATGAGCTCCGGTTGCGGTCGATACTTCATAGTGATCTTTAAGCACCATACGGATAGATTCCCTTGGCGCCAGTTCATCGTCAATTACAAGAATAGCGTCTTTATTGTCCACTCATCCGCCCTCCCTTTACAGAAATATTTGGATGTCTCCCCTCAACAACAGGCAATGTCACACTGAATATATGTATGTCTCCATCGCTTTTCATTTCAAGGCTTCCGTTGTGCCCCTCAATCAACTTGTTACTTAAGGGAATATTCAGTTCAGACCCCAGATGGTTAATGTCCAGAAGGGGTTTCTGCAGGCCCTGCTTCAGTATGTCTATCGATTCTCCACCGCTGTATTTTATGGATATGACGGCAAGAGGTTTCTCCTGTGACACTGCATCCGCCTGCATGGAAATAGACGTCCCTTCCGGCGTTCGGTCAATTATGCTCAAGACAATATAGTGTATTGCCTTTATTAATTGTTCTTTATCGGCATTTATAAAAAAAACTTTATCCGCCGGTTTTGCAGAAAACCTGTGCGTTGCCGGTATCTGCTGCTGAACAAGATTTTGCGCCGCGCTCATGAAGTCATTAATATCAGTTGCCTGAATATTGTAGTCCTGATTACTCGAAAAAGTCACCAGCTTGTCAATCAGGCTGTCAAGACGGTTTATTGATTGACTGACAGTGGTGATAAAAAATTTGTTCAGATCATCATCAACCTGCTTTTCACTCAGCAATTGTATGTATGTCTGGATCGATGTAAGGGGGTTTCGCACCTCATGGGCAATCTTTGCCATAAGGTCATTGACCGCCTCGAGTTTCTCCACCCGGCGGCGATGCTCCTCCAGTTTTTGGGAATCGGACAGGTCATTAAATATGATCCCTGCGCCTTCAGGCGCCTGCTGTTCATTAGTCAGCCTGTAGCTGTTAATACCGAGAGGCCTTCCCCCGGGCTGAATCATAACTTCATGACGCTCATATGACTTCCCGCTTACCATGGTTTCATACAGGATGTCCCCCAGGGGGGACGGGAGAGACCTGAGGTCGGCCCCGACAATCCGGTCGGGATCAAGCCCAAGAATGCCTGATGCCTGCTGATTGAAGATAGTGACCTTTTCATCTTTATCTATGGCGATCATTCCACTGTTCATGCTCGAAAGGATGTTGTTAGTGAACTCCTTCTGATACCACATCTGATGATAAAGGTCTATGTCCTTCACAGCCGCGGCAAGATAATTGCACAATACATAAATGATTTCAAGCTCATCCCTGTAAAAGGGCTCTTCAGTAATTTTATTGCCAAGATTCAGAATCCCGATCAGTTTCCCCTTATATATCATCGGGAAAGAGACCGAACACTGCAGGAAATCCATTTCTTTCCTGATATCGACTGACGACGTGTCATCATAGGCAGTCGGCCTTTGCATTATGCGGCCGGTACGGGCAAGTCCGGCCACAAGCGCGCTGTTGTGCAGCAGTGTAAGATTATCGGCAATATACGGATCGAGTCCGCAGTTGGTCTTGACATGAAACCTGTCCTTGTCCCTGAGCATGACGGACATCTTGCCTACACGGGCGATTTCCATTACAGAGTCCATAAAATGGTCAAAAAGCTTTCGCATATCAAAGCTGACCGTCAGCATCTTGGCAAAATTAACGACCACCCTCTCCCTGAAATATCCGCCCCCGGGTCCGTTATGAGGTTCAAAACGACCGGAAGACACTTCCGCACCAGATCTCTCCACGGCCTCCCGAGTCTCCCGGGGCGGGGCATGCATCCGCGGATTCTTGAGCAGCCTGATTTCATTCCTGAACCGCTGCCGCTCGAGCGCCCGCCTTACTATGGCATTCAGGCCCGTTCGTACTGATCCGGCATCAATATGCTCAAAAACACTTGCAGGGAGCTGAGCAGTCCTGAAACTGTCGAGTTTTTCCGGTGTTATGAGGACAACCATGTCCTCATCAAGCCTGCCGAGAAAGTCCCCGAGAGAGGACATCCTGTTTGAAACAGCGTCTACAAGAAAAAGATTAAGGGGGATATTGCTGTACAAATCCTCCAGTTCCACGAGTGTTTTCAGGGGATACACCGTGTACTGCTTCAGCGCGTCCCTGACATCGGGAATGACCGCGTCATCGCTGCTGCTTAATAGCGCCAGGAGTTCCATATCAGTTATGTTTTTCTGCAACAAAGATACATGTCAGGAAATAATTTGCCATAATAATTCGGCCTTATGCCTGCAGCCGGAACAAAATTATATTATATATGTAATTACTCATTCTGTACAGGCAGGGTCACCGTAAACGTTGTCCCCCTTGATACTTTACTCTTCACATGTATTTTCCCATTATGGTCTTCAATGATCCTCTTGCTGATGGCCAGTCCAAGGCCGATCCCCATTTCCTTTGTCGTTACAAAGGGATCAAATATTTTCGGCATATCTTCCGGATCTATCCCCGCTCCCGTGTCCGTAACCGCAACATCTGCATTTCTGCTGTTCAGACTGATGCTGATCCTGAGGGTGCCGCTTCCATTCATGGCCTGACATCCGTTTGTTATGATATTGATAAACGCCTGTTTCAGTTTCTCGGCATCTCCGGTCATGTTTATCACATCACTGCCATAGTTTTTCTCAAAGCGGATATCCTTGTGCTCAAAGTCCATTTTTCCATGGACATAATCAACGATTTCGTCGACCAGGGCCGTCAGATCAATAAAATTGACCCTGGCGCTCTTTTTATCGGATGAAAAATCCATAAGGTCTCCAATGAGACCGTCAATCCTTTCTATCTCGCCAACCACGATTTTCGAGAATGTGTCCCTGAATTCCTCGTCGTTATATTTTTCAGGCATGAGCTGGGCAAACGTCTTGAGAGAAGTAAGGGGATTTCGGATTTCATGGGCAAAGGTGGCGGACATCATGCCTATTGACGCAAGCCTTTCCGTATGGACCCTGTTTTTGTAAAGCTGCGTATTTTTTATGGCAACCGCCATCTGGTTGGAG
>JAJRVB010000286.1 GCA_024277515.1 Nitrospirota bacterium
AATGAGCGCTACATTGACCTGCCATGAAGTCGTACCGTCTCCTTCTGCAATACCGGTCTCAGAGGCAGCAATTATTGTGAAGTCAATATCCAGGGCTACCTCAAAATTATAGGTCAGGACCGAACTGTCAGGATCAGAGGCATTGTTTATTGAAAGAACCGGAGTCAGACTGTCTGCTTCTGATCCATCAACCGGACCGGACAATATCGGCGCATCGGGCAAATCGTTCTGCACATTTACCCTGAAAGCGGCAGGCGGCATCCAGTCACCGTAAAGCAGTCCGTCAAAGGCCCTGACACGCCATACATACATCTGATTTTCTTCAAGCTCAAAAGGCACACTCCAGGAAGTTGTGTTTTCACCTCCGGAAATTCCGCTTTCTGAAGCAAGCAGTGTCGTCATTGTGCTGTCGGTATATAGTTCAAACTCATATGTCAGTTTGTCGTCATTGGGATCAGACGCGTTATTCACAATAAGCTCGGGAACGGGTGTCTCCACATCCTCTCCGTGGATGGGCCAGTTCAGTGATGAAACTGACGGCGCACCCTCCACCCTGAAGTATGTGCTCGCGAGCGTCTCTTCAACCCCGGATATATCTGCCCTTAAGACAACCAGGTAGTCTTTTGCAGTGTAACTCTCTGTAGTGATCTGGCGGGTATTTGCATAGGTGTCACCCATCAACAATGAAGCCTGGTCAGTCAATGCATCATATGCCGTTAATTCAACAACATGAAGCACCGGGATTGACAGTGCGACCTGTGACAGATCGATATTTCCAATGTTTGATACACTGTAATTGACCACCACCGGCTCACCTTGCAGAATGCTCTGTTTATCAACTGAAATCCGGCCAAGCAGGTGCGTTGAGGGGGCAACCGCACTGCTTATCGTCAGGTTATTTATGACCGTCGAAAGAAGATTACCGGAGGCATCCTTCACTTCAAGGGTTACCGGATAATTCCCTGACGGATTAGCTGCCGTGTTCCAGTAGGATTTGAATGAGTAATCTGATGAAGGAAGAAGAAGCCCGATTATGATATCTTCTGTAAAGAGGGTCTGGCCGTCGGGGTTTACTATAGAAACTGTAGCGGTTATGTTGTCATATATCCTGTTCACGCCTGTGTTACTGACTGTTGATGTAATCTCTGCGGATTCATTTGGATCATAAGAGAGCCTGTCCGTAACAATGCCCGATTCTATCCCCTCAGACGCCGTGATTGTGATCGGCACCGTCTTCCGGGCAACCGGATTTAACGCGGTGTTATAAATTATCGTCTCTACAAAGTAGTCGCCTTCGAATGTGCTCCCTGTGTTCCAGGTAAACTGAAATTTCATGCCTTCGATTTTTTCAGGTATCCCGGCATTTGCAATCACGTCCGGGCCTGTTCTCGTCCCGGATACTTTCACTGCTGTTGCGTAATAAGTATCTGTCGGGATATTAACCGGGTCTTTAAATGTACCGTCACCCTGCCCCTCAAACCAGTAGATTTCGCTCGGGAAATACTGTGCGGCCATTAAGTCGATTATACCGTCTCCGTTAACATCAGATATTGAATATGACGGCCTGTTGCCAGTTACAAATGACGGGACCTGAACTGCCGGCCCAAATAAGCTGCCGGTTGTCCCGTACATTATGTAGGTGTCTCCGTTAACCATGCTGAACAGTATATCCGTGTAACCGTCCCCATTGATATCTCCCGTATCAAGACTGTATATATTGCCATTGTATATTTTTTCGAATTCCGCAGGGAGTTCAAATCCTGTGCCGCCATGATTAAACAGGATAGAAACCGCACCCCTGCTGTCGCCCGTAACGAGATCGGCATATCCATCATTATTCAGGTCTGCCGCAGCCTTGCCGGTGATTGTCCTGTCCGGGTAGTGATCAATTGCCTGCTGCTCAAACGACCCGTCACCATTCCCGAAAAATATGTAGAGACCGGAATTGGAATTGTTTAATATCAAGTCCTGATTACCGTCATTGTTAAAATCAGCGGATATCACAGACTCAAGATTACTGCCGCTCGTGTCAGCGGGGTTGAGATTGCCTATGGTAACTCTGGATCGAAATGTATCAGAACCATCCGCACTGTTTTCATGATAATAAATGTCACCATACAGGTCACCTGATATATGTCCGGGTAACCGTCATTATTGAGATCATTGAACCCGAAACCATTCAGCAGGGAGATGCTTATCTGGTCTGCAAGTATGGGTGATTCGAATGTCCCGTCGGCATTGACCCTGGCAGAGTAAATATCGCCCCACCTGCCCGAGAATGCAATCAGCTTTCCTTTCAGGGGAAGCCCTGTGTTAACAGGCGCAGGTTTTAAGCCGTTTTCCACGGAATCAAAATACAGATAGAAATATCTCGGACTGTCTGCCAATGTAATACCGTCCACCAGCCAATAGACACTGCCGGATGGACTTGTTGAAATGTCAAAATCACTCTCTTTATCGAACCGTGCATTCTTCTCGCCGATGAAGCTACCCGATCCGTCAAACTCAAGGACCCTGATTGAATTAAGATCAGGAGTTTTCAGGAATAATCCTAAAGATAAGAAAAGATCATTGAAATTAATATCAACAGCAGCTATTGCATTATCGAGGTCCATAGATTCAGTTATGATGAGGGGCGCCCTGTAGTTCCATCCCTCAACGCCTAAGGGATTCAAACCATCAATATTAAATGTCGCTACCGGTGCAACCCGGCTGCCTGAAACATCTTCAATATAAATCTCACCTCTGCCTGACCAGTTGAGTTTGCTCTCATTCTTCATATATACAGTGATCCCGACATCTGAATTTGCATAGTAATCACTGGCATCGCTTACCGCATCCAGAGTAATTCCTGATCTGTGAATCCTGAGCTGAGCTGATGCGGAGTTGTTTGATTCGATTAACTCATCAATAACATTGTCCATATCTATTACAATAAACAGAATGTTCTCATCCCCGAATCCTCTTGTGCTGAATCTAAAATCTACAGCAACTTCACTGTTCAAAGGAACTACCTGCTGTATCAGCTTATCTTCCAGCAGGATACCGCCGTTGTCCGGGTCTCCAAGGTAGAGACTGACGGGAATATTGCCCGTGTCACTCCCCCTGTTTTTAATTATGGCGGAAAGAGTTACCATTTCCCCTTCATCAGCAACCTGATGAGAAATCGTAATATCAGAATCAGTAATTGACGGATCAGGCATTGATGAAGGCAGCACCTCGATAACTGCCATAGCCGCATTGTCCGTTTCATTTGTTTCCTTAACAGTATCATCAGGGTCTGCAACAATATAGATATGGTTCATCCCCGCATACCCGAATGTTTCCCATGAAAAATTGAAGGTCTTTGTCTCCTTTGGATAGATCGTATCAATGTATATGTCTTCGCCGATTTGTATTCCACCATTCAGGGGATTTCCATGGTATGCCCTCACAACGATATTTTTACCCCACTTATTGCCTTCATTGACCAGGTTTGCCGTTATATCCACAAGTTGACCCTCAGCAGCACCGGGAGGGTCCGCACTCATATTAATTGTCAGATCGGCTATGGGAAGGGCAAAACCGGCTGAGTATCCATAGGAAGCATATAGTCTATATCCATACACGTAGACCGCGATCGGCTTATCCGAGATCACTTCATGCTCTCCTACATTAAGCGAAGACACGATCATATAATCGCCTTTGTCAGACAAAGGCATCCTCGTTGTATCGAGCAGGACACCATCAAGGTAGATTGTTGTATCCGGTTCAGGAGCCACAATGGTCACATAGTCACCCTGTTCATACCCCTCATGGGTATAAAATCTGTAATCCATCTTCAACTTGTCCGTCGGCATAATGGTTATCTGGGAAGGGTCTCCCATCCCTCCCACGGCAAGGCCCTGAGCATATTGCATGACCATTATCGGACTGTTGCCGGTAATATGCATGTCATGCTCATAAGCAAACTCAGTCCATTCTCCCTGATTTAGAGATATGGTATTTGTATAGCCCCTGAATTTAATCATGACATCCGTGCTGTCTTCCGCTGCCAGTATCCTGTATCTTTCTCCGCTGCCCGGTGAGTAAAGAGGTGCGGCAATATAGTCGGTCCCGAATTGAGATACAGGCAGCATCTGCTCAAACACCGGATCTGCACAGCACATACGTGGAACTGACTTCGGTATATCACTGGTAACCGTACTTGCAATAAGTACAACCCGCTTATCACTCTTTACGCGGGTTCCTGTCAGATCTTCCGGCGAGAAGTAAAAATATGTCTGGCCAAGGTCCAGAGTGACCATGTTCCCTTCAATATCAATATGTGTATTATCTTCCACTGCAATGATCGTGTATTCTGCCGGTTCCGTTGCAATGACTGGTTCGTAGGTCATTATATAGTAGTCAGTCCCAAGAAGATCCGTCGGCAATGCGAGATAGGTTTCATCCCAGACCCTGCTGTATATAGGAACATGAAAAAGCACCGATACCTCTTTATCACTCGTTATATGTATCCCCTTGTTCTCTATGGTATCGCTATAGAATTTTAATTTAACGTTATTCTTATCAGCTCCCGATAAGGGTATTTTTGCCGGAACACCGGGAGAAACCATTCCCGACACCTCCCTGTGCAATCCATTGGCCCCGGGCAAAACCACTGTATAATCAGCATAGTATTTGGACTGAATAATTATACTGGTATCGGTTGCCCCTGTCGGTGGCCAGGCAAGCCAGAAGTCTCTGCCTTCATTGGTCATGCCATCCTCTATCCACTCTCCGTATGTTGCTTCAGCAATATTGTTCGATTGATCTGCATCAGAGGGAGTTATATTGTCTATAACGGCTGTCAGGACCGCCCTGCCGGGATATACATATGAAGGAATGCTCAACAGTACCGACTGCCTGCCTGCAGCAGTAAAGTCTGTTGAACCTATGAGATTTCCCTCTTCAGGATCACCTTCATACAATTTGAGTGTTGCGGTTCGTGATGTCTGACCTGAACTATGGACAATAACATCAACGGATACCTCATCACCCTCATTCGGAAGCAGAGGATTCATCGAGATGTCACCGATCGTGACCCACAGGTCATCTTTGTAAGTATCGATGGTCCGCGAAGCAATGTTGTTGCTCTCATCCAACTCCGCAACAAGATTATCTTCGTCTATTACTACAAATATCTCCGGCACCCCTGCGGGCATATAAAAATTCGAACTCGACACCTGAGTGATGCCTTCCTGGTTAATCGTGTTCCACAATTTAAATATAAGCGTTCCTCCTGAGTCGGGATCTCCATTATAATAAGAAATCAAGCTCGCCACTGATTCTGCGCCGGCATTGTAAATATTGGCCTTCACAGATACCAGCTCACCTTCCAGGGGAACCTCGGGAGAGAAGGTAATATCCTTATCGGCAATTGAGAGATCATATCCCGGATCTGAAGTAACAGTAATAATGACTCTGGTCTTGTTATTGTTTTCATTGACTTCACTGACACCACTGTTCGGGTCAACAACTACATAAAACTCATGTTCTCCCAGTGGAAGATTATTGAGCGTAATAGCAGGCGTCTTGAAATTATGTGGATCAATATAATTCTCTCCTGTAATGGTATAAACAAATAACCCTTTCAGCACTCCGCCGTTATCAGGATCTCCCTCATAAAGAGCAGTCTGGGCATACCCTCCTTCGCCACCATAATTAAATATGTCGGCTTCGATGGTAATCTGTGAGTCGGGTGTGGGATTTGAAGGTCTGTAGCGGATTTGATGCTCCGTTACCACAAAATCAGGAAGGTTACCACCGCCAATTTCGATATATGCCATGTTATTTGATTCAATCGTTTCTGCCACAAGGTCACCGGGGTCGACCGCGGCATAAATAACAGAACCGTCCCCAGGGTAATAGAGATGCTCGATGGTATTCAGCGTGCCAAATGCAGGGACAGTTATCCCTGTTTTGCTCATCAGCACTCCTCCGCTCCCGGGGTCTCCATTGTAAAAGGCCAGTTCCGTCTGAACATCAGAGCTGCCCGTATTTTTCACATTGGTATATATGGAAAAAATATCTCCCTCAACTGCGCCGGGTGGTATGGTTACTGATATGTCTGAGGGATATATGGAAAGATCGCTGGAGACCGATTCTGATATATTAATATAAATGCTCCCTGTGTTGTTCGATTCATTCATCTCTGAAACCGCATTAACGGGGTCTGCCATGACATAAAGGGTTTTTAAGTCGATTGCAAGGTTATTTAATGTGAAAATGGCAGTGCTGCCGCCATCTCCTGAAAGGACAGGAATGGTATAGTTATCAATCAGGACGCCGCCAGCGGCGGGATTTCCGTTATAGAGGCTGACCAGTATATTAGCCACCTCTTTTTCACCGATATTTCTTACCATAGCGGTTATTGTGAGCCCAGTATCAACAGTAGGATTAAGCGGCGAATATTCTATCTCACTGCTCTGAACAAGAAGGTCCGGCGGCACAAGGACCGTTAATGCCCCGCTTGCGCTGTTATTTGTTTCATCCAGTTCCTGAACGTAATTGAGAGGGTCGGTCTGTACAAAGATTTCTCTCCGTCCTGGTTTGTCAGTTGTATCGTAAGAAACAGTCACGGTTGCCGGGCTGCCCGGCGTGATTGACGAAATTGTGAGATCAGATCCTATCTGGATGCCGTTCCTGTCCGGGTCTCCTTCAAAAATCCTTACCAGTACATTTGAGGCTGATGAATAGCCTGCATTGAATATTGTTGCGTCTATTGTGACTATATCACCCTGTGTTGGATTCACAGGCAAAGCAGTTATGGCTGCAACCTTGAGGTCGCTTAACCGGACCGGACTGAGATTAAAGTCTGCTACAAATGAACCGAAACCGGACGAACTTATATGATACGAATAGCTTTCATAACCGGTTGCAATTGCTTTTATGTCAAATTCGAGGGAAGAAATGTTTAAAAGGGTATATGAACCCGTTGCATCCGTAGTTGTGTAAATACCGGTACCGTTAATCACCACATCGGCATCCGCAATAGCAACACCCGTCTCTGCATCAAAAACTTTTCCGCTGATTGTTGTTGCCTGAAAAGAAGGGGTCAGATAGACGGTCTGCAAATCTGTTGTCACA
>JAJRVB010000287.1 GCA_024277515.1 Nitrospirota bacterium
GCTTTCTTACCGGTGGTCTTCTTTGCAGCGGTTTTCTTCTGTGCCATATTTCTCCTCCCTGGTTTAAGTGTGCTGCTTCTTATATAGCATTGTAGTACTCTGCACTATTTCGAATAAATTTTCAATATATTTTTAACAGGGAAGTGCCGTCTGGATGATTCATGTATAACCTGTTCCAGGTTTTTATCATGCTCGCCCGTGTCCCAGGGCAGATCACCTGTTTGATACCGTTTTTCAAAGTCTTTTGTCTTGCTCATGTTATAGCTGACCGGTTTTTATTATGGTCATTATTTTAGCTCAAATTGCATGAAAATACTTTTTCATATATGAAGAATACCCCGTTTGCTTTTAATCCCTGATTTGCTTTGCCCTGCCGATCTGATATAATTTTATATATCACGATCTCAGGGTATTAATTATCACTTCATATTCTGTTTACATCACACATATCAGGAGGAATGATTTCCATGCCGAAAAATGAATTCAAATGCAGTAACTGCAGCAGCGTGTGGCAGAAGAGCGGCACTACGAACTGCTGGAGTGCGGACCCGGCAAGCGCTCCACCCAAGCCTGCTTATTGCCCGACACATAAGCATAGTGATCTGATCAAGGAGACCTTTAATCTCTATAAGGGAGATAATGAAGATGCTGAGATGGCCAGGGTTGCTACCCGTGTTGAAGGCCTCTGCTATCAGCCGGTGCCGGGGAGTGACGCGATCAATGCCAGATGGACCCGCATCGAGGATACGATCGCTTTTGCAAAGCTGATGGACTATAAGCTTATCGGCATTGCTACATGTATCGGGCTCCTGGATGAGACGAATAAACTTGCAGCCATTCTGACTGCTCAGGGGTTTAAACCTCTAAGTGTCTGCTGCAAGGCGGGAAGCATTGACAAACTGGAGCTGGGTGTTGAGGAGGCTGATAAGGTGCGGCCTTTAACCTTTGAGCCGGCATGCAATCCCGTGGCCCAGGCGCTGCTTATGAATCGGGCCGGAACAGACATGAACATCATTGTGGGACTGTGTGTGGGTCATGATATGCTTTTTTCAAAACACTCTGATGCACCTGTGACGACGCTGGTGGTCAATGACAGGGTGACAGGGCATAACCCGGCGAGTGTGTTATACGGACAGAATTTCTATTACAGGAGGCTGCAGAAGCAGGAGATGAAGGTTGAGTGAATGTCAAATGCCAAAGCTCAAATGTCAAAGATCAAATGCCGAATGAACGAAATGCCACGTCTTGCCGGCGGGGAGATTCACTTGAGATGAAGAAAATTACCTTGGCATTTGATGTGTACGGGACCCTCATGGATACAGCGGGTGTCACAAGGGCGCTGGAGCAGTATGCTGGGGACCGGGCAGCGGCATTTTCGGACCTGTGGCGTCAAAAGCAGCTCGAATATTCTTTCAGAAGGGGCCTCATGCAGAATTACCAGAGTTTTTCGGTCTGCACCCGAAACGCGCTTGATTACACATGTGCCATTTTTCGTGTTGATATATCAAAGTCTGAAAAAGACGCCCTGATGGCCGAATACCGGACACTGCCGGTGTTCCCGGATGTGGTTGAGGGCCTGGGCAGTCTGCGGTCTTCCGGTGTCCGCATGTTTGCTTTTTCTAACGGCCATGCGGATGATGTGTGCTCACTGCTTCATCACAATAAAATCGATACATATTTTAAAGATGTAATAAGTGTGGATGAGATCCGGAGCTTTAAGCCGAATCCTGCGGTGTACTCTCATTTTCTCCGGAGGTCCGGGGCCCATGGCTCCGAGGCGTGGCTCATATCAGGCAACCCATTTGACGTTATGGGCGCGATCTCCGCCGGGATGAGGGCTGCATGGGTACAACGCAGCCCTGATATGGTTTTTGATCCATGGGGGATAGAGCCGACCGTTACCGTCTCCGGAATAGCCGGGCTTCAGGATGCCATTGCCGGCAATTGACTCTCTGAAATTGCCGGGCCTATGGCGCTGATAGACTTATGAGTGGGCGCTGTCTTCCTTGAAGACCGCTATATACGGCAGGTTTCTGAACTTGTTGTCATAATCCAGTCCGTATCCGACTACATATTCATCCGGTATTTCATAGCCCACATATTCAAGGTCCAGGTCTGCCTGCCTGTGGGCCTTTTTGTCCAGGAAGGTACATATTTTTAAGGAGGCGGGATCTCTTGAAAGCAGTGTGTCCTTTATGAATTTCAGAGTGATGCCGGTGTCCACAATGTCTTCAAACAGAATTACATGTTTGCCTTTGATCTCTTCCCTGATGTCGGCATGAATTTTGACCTCACCGGTTGTCCGTGTCTTTATGTAGCTTGATGCCACGAGAAAGTCAATCTCCACAGGCACCTGAATAAGCTTTACCATGTCCGTAAAGAACATGAATGCCCCTTTCAGGATGCCGACTGCCAGGATCTCCTTCCCGCGGTAGTCCGCAGATATCCTGCCGGCAAGCTCTTTTACTTTGTGCTGGATCTGTTCAACAGTCAGGTACGGTTTACTGATTATCATTCCTTGCCTCCACATAATTATTATATATATAATTGACCCATATTTCCAAAGAAATTAATTTTATTGTGTATTTCGAATTTAAAATTTTATAATATTGTCATGCTTTATATTGTGTTCAGTTTGATTTTCAACACTAATGGATACCCTTCATCCGGCATAAATAGCGCGTAAGGAAACAGCTTGGCAGCAGATGGCAGGCAGATAATTCCAGCGGGATCACTTGTGGTCTTCTAATTTATATCTCATAACAGATTTTTATGGTAAAAAACCTCGGCAGAAGAATAACGGTCATTAATATAGTGGCCATAATAGTTGTTATCCTGGTTGGAGGGATAAGTATTTTCCTGGCCCAGAGAATCCTGCATAACGGCTATATGATTGAAGAGGAGAGCAAGCATATTAAAATATTTGATGACCTTAATACGGATGCGTACCGCCTGGTGCTTGCAATGCATCATTTTCTGATAGAGCCGGACCAGATATATGCGGACGAGGCAATCTCCCTGGTTAAAAAAATCGAGACGGTCACCGTGCAGTATAAGGCTATGGAAGAGGAAGAGGAGTATGAGGAAAGCAACCAGGAAATCGCAGTGTTAAATAATGTCTTAAAGGACATTATGGACCTGAAAAATATCATCAATGTATTTGAGGATTATTCAAAGACAGGCACATTTGACAGGTTAAAGCTGATCGGATATGAAGAATTTGCGTACAGTATTGAGACGGCGGCAAAAGACATAAACAAGATCCATTTTGCCAAGATCGCTCAATGGGAAAAAGAATCGATTGCCATGATGTGGAAGATCCTGCTTCTCTATTTGCTCTTTATCATGTTTGGGGGGCTCTCTATATATATAGGACACAGGCTTCTTTCTGTGAACGTGGTGAAGCCGATCAAGGAACTGGCGGCTGCTACTATTGAGTTTGCCGAAGGGACCTTTAACAAGAGGGTATATACGGACTCCCGGACGGAAATCGGCCA
>JAJRVB010000288.1 GCA_024277515.1 Nitrospirota bacterium
CGACAAATATGTTTTTTCCTCCCCAGTCTTCCGGGACCACATCATATTGAGAAAGTTCATTAAGTACCTGTGAAACATTGGCTTCCGGTTTGTCGATCTTGTTTACTGCAAGCACTATAGGTACATTGGCCACGTTTGCGTGGTTGATAGCTTCAATGGTCTGGGGCATAACGCTGTCGTCGGCTGCGACTACAAGCACCACTATGTCCGTCACCTTGGCGCCCCTTGCCCTCATCATTGTGAACGCCTCGTGTCCGGGTGTATCCAGAAATGTGATTTCTTTATCTTTGAGTTTTACTTTGTAGGCGCCGATATGCTGGGTGATTCCCCCGGCTTCAGTCTCTGTGACCCGTGCCTGCCGGATCGAGTCAAGAAGCGTGGTCTTACCGTGGTCAACGTGGCCCATGATCGTTACAATCGGGGGACGCGGACTCAGGGCCGCCTCATCAATCTCCGCCTCCTCGAGAAATGATTCTTCATCTTCGATAATAACAGGCTCGACTTTCAGACCGAACGATTCCGCAAGGATCTGGGCTGCATCAGCATCCACCGGCTGGTTTATGGTGGGCATGTAGCCGAGATCCATGAATTTCTTTATCACGTCATTGAGTTTTTGTCCCATGAGTTCGGCAAACTCCTTGACCGTGGTGCCCTCCTGAAATTTTATGACGCGTTTTCTCGGCGCAGTAGCGGCCGGGGCCGCAGTCTCGCTCTTTCTCGTCTGTGTTCTTTTATCATGTTTCTTGTATCTCGGTTTAAAATCAAACCCCTTCTTGGAAGTCTCGACCCGTCTGATAGCATCAAACGCCCTCTGCATCCCGGGTTTGCTCTTGAATTTCGCTATCTTGTCGGTTTCCGATTCTTTTTTGAATCTGTCGGGGATGACTATTTTATCTTTATCTATTACGGGGGCTTTCACTTTTCCTTCGGCATCTTTCTTTGCAGCGGGTTGTCCGGTTTTCGACGCCTTTTCCGCAGCAGGGAGGGAAGAGGGCCCTTTCTGTTTTGCCTTTGAAACCGTTGGTTTCTTTTCGGCTGCAACAGAGTCTTTTGTCTTTGCCGGTTTTTCAGGAGGGGCTGCCTTTGCCGTCTTCCCTTTTGCCTTTGATGGGGCGGGTCCTGCCGCGGCACCCGGTTTTCTGAGTGAAAAGATTTCTGTCAGCTTTTTTTCCGTGTCCGGGTCTATGCTGGACATATGGGATTTAACTTCAATCCCCATGCCGGCGAGTTTGACAATGATCTCTTTATTGCTGGCTTTGATTTTTCTGGATAATTCGTATATTCTTGTTCCGGCCATTTTATTGTTGGTCAATATTAAGTTTTCAACCCTTTTTTTAGTGGAAATATTTCCCTGGTTCAGCCTCTGGATTCGGGTTGTAAGTTTGCTGGATTAATGTTATCATAACTGCTCTTTATAAAGCAATTGCGTGTGCATTATACATAAAGACAGTAAGAGAATGCACAGCATTGATCATAAAACAGGGAGGGCGGTAAAATGGCAGTTTGTTCAGTGTGCGGTAAAAAGCGGGTCACGGGCAATAATGTGAGCCACGCTAATAACAGGACGAAGCGGGTCTTCAAGCCGAACCTGCAGAGGGTGCGTGCCCAGACCGGACAGGGCGTGAAAAAGGTTTATGTATGCACAAGATGCCTGAGGTCCGGCAAGATAAAAAAAGCGGTTTAAAGAGGGCGGTCATCAATTCTGAATGACCGATTAACAATGGCCGGTGAACACACTTTAAAAGACAAGTGTTCACTGCTCATTAGACATTGATATGCAGGCCCTTCACCAGATCCTCCGAACATTCATTAAAGACTACGGCATAGAAGGCGGAGATGCGCTCAATCTCCTCAGGAAAAAATGGCCCGCTACAGTAGGAGAACCCGTAGCTGTACACACTTTCCCGGACACGATCAGAAAAAAAGTGCTGACCATTATCGTTGACACACCGCAATGGCTGCATCATCTCGGGTTCTTTAAAAAGGAAATTACCGACAAGCTTTCGCCTTACCATATTGAGAGTATCAGGTTCAGGGTGGGCAGGCTGCCCGAAAAACGTGAGGACCGTAAGGCTGTAGAGGACATTGAGCTCACAGAGGCGGACCTGCGGTACATTGAAAATACCGTAAGAAATCTCAAAGATGAGGAACTGAAGGAGAAATTCAGAAGACTTATAGGACGCGGGCTGGCAAAAGGAAAGAAATGTAAAGATTAAAAATCAAAGATCAAAATTAAGGAGAATTATTTATATGATAAAAACCCTTCCTTCCTGTTCAAGCTTTTAACCTGCTGCGAAATATTACGCCGACTTGTCCTGCTTTTCATAAGTGAGAATCGGTTTCCCTCTCTTTGTTATCACGTCATCTGTAATAACGCATTCCGTGATGTTGGTCTGAGACGGGGTTTCATACATGATATCGAGCATGACCTCTTCCAGTATGCCGCGTAATCCGCGGGCCCCGGTCTTGCGGTGCACCGCTTCTTTGGCTATCGCAGTACAGGCCTTGTCCGTGAATTTCAGTTTTACACTGTCAAAGGAAAGCAGTCTCTGATACTGCTTTATAAGTGCATTTTTAGGCTCTGATAAAATCCTGACAAGCGCAGATTCCGTCAGTTCGTCCAGCGTTGCAAGCACAGGAAGACGCCCGGCGAATTCCGGGATCAGCCCGTATCTGATCAGGTCCTGCGGCAGGACCTTCTTGAGGGTTTCCCCGATTTTCTTGTTCCCTGAGGATGTTGGTTTGGACCCGAATCCAACAACCTTCTTTCCTGTTCTTTCCTCAATTATCTTTTCGAGTCCTACAAAGGCGCCGCCGCATATAAATAAAATATTTGTCGTGTTGACCTGCACAAATTCCTGCTGAGGATGCTTCCTCCCGCCCTGCGGCGGGATGTTGGCTGTCGTGCCTTCGATGATCTTGAGAAGCGCCTGCTGCACGCCTTCGCCTGATACGTCTCTTGTAATGGAGACATTCTCGGTCTTGCGGCTTATCTTGTCTATTTCATCGACATAAATAATGCCCCGCTGGGCCTTTTCCACATCATAGTCCGCTGCCTGCAGGAGCTTGAGTATGATATTTTCTACATCTTCACCAACGTATCCCGCTTCTGTAAGCGTCGTTGCATCAGCGATGGTAAAGGGCACGTCAAGCATCCTCGCAAGTGTCTGTGCGAGGATAGTCTTGCCGGTCCCTGTAGGCCCTATGAGGACGATATTGCTTTTCTGCAGTTCGACATCCGACTTCTGCGGATTGTTTATCCTTTTATAATGATTGTGCACGGCGACTGAAAGGACTTTCTTGGCCGTGTCCTGTTCTATTACATAATCATCGAGGAAGCCCTTTATTTCCTTCGGTGTCGGGAGTTTCCGTGATATGTTTATGTCGAACGAGGAATCGAATTCCTCGGCCATTATTTCATTGCAGAGGTTAATACACTCATCACATATATAGACGGTCGGTCCTGCAATGAGCTTTCTGACCTCTTTCTGGCCTTTCCCGCAGAACGAACACTTAAGTGAATCATTCAACTGCTTGTCTGTTTTTTTATCTTTCATATTCAGCCTACTCTTTCTTTATTGATTCTATCACTTCATCAACCAGTCCGTATTCCCTCGCCTCCTGCGCGGACATGAAGAAATCTCTTTCCGTGTCGACGTGGATCTTGTCAAGAGACTGGCCGGTATGTTTTGCCATGATACCGTTCAGTGTCTCTTTCATTTTCAGGATTTCCTTTGCATGAATCTCGACATCCGTTGCCTGACCATGAAAGCCGCCTATCGGCTGGTGTATCATAACACGCGAGTGGGGAAGGACAAAGCGCTTTCCCCTGGCGCCTGCCGTAAGCAGGAGGGCGCCCATGCTTGCGGCCTGTCCCAGGCAATAGGTGGAAATATCAGGCTTGATATACTGCATTGTATCATAAATAGCGAGGCCTGCCGTTACAATGCCTCCGGGTGAATTTATATAGATATGGATGTCTTTTTCAGGGTCATCGGTCTGCAAAAAAAGCAATTGTGCAATCACGGTATTCGCCAGGATATCATCTATGGGACTGCCTATAAAGACAATCCTGTCTTTCAGCAGCCGGGAATAAATATCATAGGCCCGCTCCGAGCGTCCGGTCTGCTCTATTACCATTGGAATTAAACTCATCTTCTCTCCTTATGTTAGGGGGTCAGGTCTTGAAATTTGACATGAATGTCAAATTTCAAGACCTGACCCCGATGTTATTGAATGACAGCCTTCTCCAGTATCATTTCCATCACCTTGTCCGCGAAGAGCCTGCTCCTCAGCGCATCCATGGAGCCTTCTCTTACGGCATACAGTTTTGTAACCTCTTCGGGCTGCAGGTTGTTTCTGACGGCAATCTCATTAATTGCCCCCTGCACATCCTCATTGCTCACTTTAATATTCTCTTTCTTCCCTATCGCCTCGAGAAGGAGCACGCTTTTGACATTCTCCCGGGCCTTTGATTCAAACTCTTTTATCATTTCTTCATCCGGCCGCGCTTCTTCCCCTTTTTTCATGGCATTTTCTTTTTCCTGATGAATCATGGACTCGATTTCTCCCTGGAGCATGGACGGGGGCACATCAAAATCGTGCTTGCCGATAAGGTGGTCCAGAATCTCCTTTTTGTAATCGAGGTTAATCTCGCCCTCTCTTCTCCTGCTGAGATTTTCATGAATTTTTTTCTTCATTTCTTCGACAGAGCTGCAGTCAGCGCTCTTCGCAAATTCATCATCTACCGGCGGGATGTTCTTCTTTTTCGTCTCTGAGATCAGCACCTTGAAAAGGACTTCTTTGCCGGCAAGGGTATCATTCGGGATGCTGCTCTCAAAAATTATTGTGACTTCGACTGTGTCCCCCTTTTTCCTGCCGGTCAGGGCCTCGCTGAACTCCTTTGGCATTTCCTCTGTTCCAAGTACAAGAGGGTATTCCTTATATGACAGTTCTTCCTTAAGCTGCCCTTCAATAAACGCATCGCTGTTTATAATCGCCATATCGCCCTCTTTCAGTTCATCATCCGACACTGAATAAAGGGCCCTGCTTTCCTGCAGTAATTTGATCGACTTCTCCACCTCATCATCCGTTACGGTAAAGGTCTTTTTCTTCAGGGCTATCCCCTCGTAGCTGAGGTTTTCGACTTCAGGTTTTATTTCGACGGTCACAGAGAATGAAAGTGGCTCTCCGGGTTTCAGCTCAATTTTCTCATCAATGTCAGGGTAGTTTACGGGGTCGAGCTTTGCCTCTCTTACCGCCTCCATATAGGAGCGGGGCACGATCTTTTCAATGACCTGGGCCTCCACTGTTTTCCCGAATTTCTTCACGAGGATCGCCTGCGGCACCTTCCCCTGCCTGAACCCCGGGATGTTGGCGGTTGACCTGATTTCATTGTACATGGAGTTGATTTCCGACTGGATAATTTCCGATGGAACATTAATTTTCAGCCGTCTGCTGGTTGATGAAACGTTTTCTACTTCCTGGAGCATATGCACCTCATGTTTATTTGATTTTTGCCTCTTAATGTTAGAATTATTCCGGAAGATTTGTCAATTTGCACGGGGTCTGTATTCATAAGCCTGCCCGGTCGTTCAGTATGGGATTATCACGTCATATCCGGACAGCATTCGCGCTATGTCCTCTGTTGTTTTCCGTTCAAACCGGTTTTCAGGATGGTTCGAAAAAATCTTTACGTGCAGGTCGGAAAGCATCTCCAGGTTAAGATCCGTCTCTTCATCCGACTCCAGTTTCTCATCCATGATAAATACATTCACCTCATCGTTTAACAGTGTTGCCCCTACGGCCATACGCAATGCTTCATGTTTTCGGTCCCTGACCAGTATCGCTATTTTTTTCTTCATCTGGAAATCCGGTATAATGGTTGAGGTACTATTATAATAATAAACAATTGAAATTTGCTATTGACCGCAATATCCGCCTATGGAAAAACATATCTCGATTGTGATCCCGAATTTTAATATGGCGTCAACACTATCTCTCTGCCTGGAGGCTGCATTTGCTTCTGTGTACACTAATTTTGAAGTGATTGTGGTTGATGATCATTCTGATGACAATTCCCCTGAAATTATAAGGAAGTTCCCCTGTAAACTCGTCTCCCTTGAGAAGAGGTCGGGAACATCCGCAGCGAGGAATGCCGGGGCAAGGATGAGCAGGGGGGATGTCGTCTTTTTCATTGATGCGGACTGCCTTGTTCAGCCGGACACCCTTTCCATCATAAACAGGACACTGCCGGGCGATACTTCAGGGACAGTCATTGGAGGCACATATACCGCTGTGGCGTATGATGATACCTTTTTCAGCACATTTCAGTCCGCGTGGGTCCACTATTCAGAGACAAGAAAGCCGGAATCTCCTGACTACATAGCAGCCCACGCAATGATAATTGAGAGGAAGGCGTTTGACAACGGGGGATTCCCTGAAGACTTTCTGCCGATTATCGAGGATGTGGAATTCAGCCACAGGCTCAGAAGGGCGGGGTATAAACTGATGGTTAATCCGGATATTCAGGTCAGGCATATCTTCGGGTTTTCATTCATAAAGTCCCTGCGCAACGCATTCCACAAAACAATGTACTGGTGCATGTATTCGCTCGGAAACAGGGACCTGTTTTCCGATTCCGGCACGGCCTCACTCGAATTCAAGACGAACGTTGTCTTATGTTTTTTGAATCTTCTGTTGATAGCATCAGCGGCAGCAATGAAAAAGCCGGAACTGCTCTATCCGGTCCCGCTGATTATTATTGCCGGTCTATTCATGAGCAGACGGTTGATAAGGGTGTTTTACAAGGCAAAGGGCGGGTTGTTTGCTTTTCTCGCCTTCAGTTATTATTCGATGGTCTATCCCCTCCCGATCGGAATCGGGACTGCCGCAGGGATGATTAAATATATAATGAACAGACAGAAACAATAATGTCCTACTCCCTGTTTCGGCATATAGACTCAGTCTTCTGGAAACGCAATCCTCTCCAGCTTACGTTCTTTCTGACCGGAAGGTGTAATGCCCGGTGTTCTTTCTGTTTCTACCTGACCGGAAGGGGCGGGCATGAAGAAAAGCTCCGGGAACTTACTCTTGATGAAATAAGGAAGCTGTCCGGATCAACGGGAAGGCTTCTGTGGCTTGCGTTTTCAGGAGGATAAATCTTTTTGAGAGAAGATATCTCTGAAATTACAAGGGTCTTTTATGAAAATAACAGGCCTGCCATTATTCTGTTTCCTACCAACGGGCTGCTCACTGATGTTATTTACGAAAAAATGAAAGAGATTCTCGGGTCCTGCAAAAAAAGCACGATTGTTCTAAAGCTGTCCCTTGACGGCACTGAAGACCTTCACGATTCCATAAGGGGAAAGGGCAACTTTCAGAAGACGCTCGATACATACAGGGCGCTTGCAGGTCTGCTCGATGCGTATCCTAACTTTGATGTGGGGATCAATACGGTATTCTGTTCCGCCAATCAGGACAGGATGCCCGAGATCATCGATTTTGTAAAGGGGCTGGATAAAATAAAAACGCATACCGTCTCTCTCATCCGGGGGGAGGGCCTCAAAGATGTAGACATGGACAGATACAGGCTGACTATAGAAATGATGGCCGGAAACCTCAGGGGCGGGTCATCGAGCATATACCGTTTCAGGGGGGCCCGGCTGAAGGCGGCACAGGACATATTGCAGCGGCGTCTTATTTATGACACGGAAACAGAGAAAAGGCAGCAGCTTGAGTGTTACGCGGGCAGGCTTAACCTCGTCCTGACGGAAACAGGCGACCTCTATCCCTGCGAGTCATTTACGATGAAGATGGGCAATGTCAGGGATAATGCGTATGACATACGCCGCATATTAAGGTCTTCTCATGCGCGGGAAATACTCGCCTCGATCAGGGATGAAGGGTGTTTCTGTTCGCATGAATGTTATCTTATGACAAATATTTTATTTAATGTCAGGATGTATCCCCGGCTGTTCAGGGAATACCTCAAGTTGTCACGCGGCTAAAGTTTGGTGTATGAGGGCCGTAAAGAATAGTTAATAGTCAGTCTGATAAACAAGAAAAAAGCAGATATTGTTCAATCAAATAATTAACTCGATGATTTGTTTGGATAATGTGCACAAGGCTTTGAATGAAAACGTACGCGCTCAGATTGGTTGGTATTGCATCTAAGGTATCGAAAATTATTTACTTTCACAACACCTGCTTTTTTCTTATTGCAGTATTTGGGTAAAACATATCAAACCATTGATTGAAAACGCCGTGATAAAAAGATTATCATAACGCATGAAATTATCTGTAGTTATTCTGGCAGCCGGGC
>JAJRVB010000289.1 GCA_024277515.1 Nitrospirota bacterium
CAGAGTGTCGGTCATCCCGTTACCAGGCTTATCCGGATAAGGATAAACGGCCTGTCGCTGGGAGAACTCAAACCTGGAGAATATCGTTATCTTACTCCTGATCAGGTACAGAAACTCAAGGAAGAAGTCTTTCGGTGATTAATTTTCAGTTGTCGGTTTCTTTAACCTGAAAACTGACAACTGAAGACTGATAACTGATAACTAAAAAGGTAGGGCAAAAAAATGAGAACACATGTGTGCGGAGAAGTCGGGGTCAAAGATGCCGGGTCGGACATAAAACTGGTTGGATGGACAAACAAGTGGCGCGACCACGGCGGTGTTGTTTTTATTGACCTCAGGGACAGGAGCGGACTGGTGCAGATCGTATTCAGTCCTGAAGTAGACAGGGAAATTCATAAGGCGGCACACAGAATAAGAAACGAGTTTGTTATTCAGGTGGAAGGAACAGTGAGGCATAGACCGGAAGGCACGGTAAACACCTCAATCCCTACTGGAGAGGTTGAGGTGGTTGTGAAAAAACTCACCGTGCTGAATAAGTGCAAGCCCCTTCCGTTTATGGTTGATGATGAGACTGACGCCTCGGAGATGCTGCGGTACAGGCACAGGTACCTTGATCTGAGAAGACCCGTTATTCAGCAAAATTTTATTGTCAGACACAAGGCGACCATGTCAATTCGCAACTATCTGGATTCTCACGGTTTCCTGGACATTGAAACCCCCATACTTACAAAGAGCACCCCTGAAGGCGCACGGGACTACCTCGTGCCGAGCAGGACCAACCCCGGCCATTTTTTTGCGCTCCCGCAGTCACCGCAGATCTTCAAGCAGATACTCATGGTGGCGGGAATGGAGAGGTACTACCAGATAGTCAGGTGTTTCCGCGATGAAGACCTCAGGGCGGACAGGCAGCCTGAATTCACTCAGGTTGATATGGAGATGTCTTTTATCGAAAGAGAAGATATTATGGAGATCATAGAGGAAATGATCCGGAAGGTGTTCTCAGATACGCTCGGTGTAGAGACGGCAGAACCCTTTCCGCATCTGACATATAGTGATGCCGTGGAGCGGTTTGGTACGGACAAACCTGACCTCAGGTTCGGACTTGAGCTGAAAAATGTTAGTGACATAGTGAAGGACACTTCTTTCAAGGTGTTTCTGGATACGATAAACAGGGGCGGTATCATAAAGGGGCTGAATGCGAAGGGCCTGGCTGATTATTCCAGGAAAGACCTTGATGACCTTACTAAGGACGTTCAGGGTTATGGCGCGAAAGGCCTTGCATGGATGAAGGTGAAGGGGAGCATCGAATCTCCCATTGCAAAGTTTTTCCCTGAAGATACGCTGAAGGCCCTGGTTGAGAGGTTTGGTGCGGAAGACGGAGACCTTCTGCTTTTTGTCGCTGACAGGGCGGATGTTGCAAATGCCTGCCTTGCAAAGCTCAGAAATGAGATGGCAAAAAGGCTCGATCTTATAAAAGAGGGTGTTTACAGATTTGCCTGGATCACAGACTTCCCGCTTTTTGAATGGAACGAGGATGAAAAGCGTTTTCAGGCCATGCACCATCCCTTTACCGCTCCGATGGCGGAAGATATGGACAGGTTTTATTCCCTGGATATTTCTTCTTCACTCCGGACTCCAAACTCCGAACTCTCAACTCTTCGTGCCCAGGCATATGACATTGTATTAAACGGGCATGAAATCGGCGGCGGAAGCATCCGTATTCACAAGAAAGACATACAGGACAGGATGTTTCAGCTTTTGAACATTTCCAGGAAAGAGGCGGACACTAAATTCGGCTTCCTCCTTGAAGCCCTGGAGTATGGCGCACCGCCTCACGGCGGGATAGCCCTCGGCCTTGACCGGCTTGTAATGATAATGGCCGGCGCTGGTTCAATACGGGATGTCATCGCCTTTCCCAAGACCCAGAAAGCGGTCTGTCCCCTAAGTAATGCTCCGTCTGATGTGGATCCAGGGCAGCTCAAAGAGCTCGGTATCAGGCTGGATATCGATGATTTAGAGTAAAATCGATTTAATACGCAAATAAAGGTATAAGAATGGCATGGGCAGCCTTTCTGTTTTGATGTTCAAGTGATTGAAATATTGAAATAATTTATGTTTTTTCAGCCTGAATAAGCAAAAATTATATATTAATTTAAATTTTTATATTGACTCTATCAGAAGCGACTTATATCATATCTTCTTATTAGTCCTTCTTCTTGTATTTATTAATTTTTTGCAAACGGGTTAATACCACTTTTAGTCTAAATCCTAAAACAGGTGTTTTGCCGTCAAAATTTAGACAGCTGATTTTGTCCTCTAAATAATCTGAAAAGGAGAAGCAAATGAGATTAGTTTTATTAGGAGCTCCCGGGGCCGGGAAAGGAACACAGGCCAAGAAACTTATTGAAAAGTATGGTATCCCGCAGATCTCTACCGGTGATATCCTGAGAAAGGCCGTGGCAGACGGTACTCCCCTTGGAAAGGAAGCAAAATCATACATGGATTCAGGCGGACTCGTTCCGGATTCCGTTGTTATCGGACTCGTTAAAGAGAGGATTGCCCAGGATGACTGCAAGAAAGGCTATATCCTTGACGGCTTCCCGAGGACCACTCCCCAGGCTGAAGCCCTCGACGCTGTCCTGGCTGAGATGAACTCTCCTCTTGATACAGCGCTCAGCGTTGATGTTGACCCTGAAATCCTGATGAAAAGGCTCACCGGCAGAAGGACCTGCAAGGGCTGTCAGCAGATGTATAACCTGCATTTTAACCCGCCCCGGAAAGAAGGGGTATGCGACAAATGCGGCGGAGAGCTCTTTCAGAGAGATGATGACAAAGAAGATACAATAAAAAACAGGCTCGAAGTTTATGAGAAATCCACGGCCCCCCTTATCGATTATTATGGTAAGAAAAACATCCTGAAATCAGTTGAAGGCATGGGCAGTGTTGACGATATATTTAATAAAGTTTGTTCAATACTTGAAGCATAAAACAAATAAAAACTGATTGTTCACCAAGGAGGGAAAAATGTCAATAATTAAACCACACGGTTCAGACGAACTGAATCCACTATATGTATATGACACGGCTGAAAATGAGGCCCTGCAGAAAGAAGCTGAAGGTCTGGCCTCTATTGTTGTGAGCTCAGGCACGGCAGCTAATGCGGTTATGATGGGCGCAGGTTACTTTAACCCGTTAACAGGCTACATGAATAAAGCCGATGCCCTGTCTGTTGCCAATAACATGAAGACCACTTCAGGTCTGTTCTGGCCGACACCTATATTGAATCTGGTTCAAGATGCGGGTTCTATCAAGGCCGGCGACCGAATTGCACTGAAAGATCCAAATGTCGTAGGCAATCCCGTACTGGCTGTGATGGATGTAGAAGCGGTTGAAGAATTCAGCGATGAAGAGATGGCGCTGATGTCTGAAAAAGTTTATGCGCCAAGCCCTGACGAAGCTCACCCTGGTGTTGATGCATTCAACGCTCAGGGTAAAGTTTGTCTGTCAGGTCCAATCAAAGTGCTGAACTTCTCTTACTTCCAGGATGAATTCCCGGACACGTTCCGTACTGCGGTTGAAATTCGCAACGAAATCGCTGAGCACGGCTGGAAGAAAGTTGTTGCTTTCCAGACTCGTAACCCGATGCATCTGGCTCACGAAGAACTTTGCCACATGGCAATGAAGCGGTGCGGGTGTGACGGTCTGGTCATTCACATGTTGCTTGGTAAATTGAAACCGGGCGATATACCGGCGCCTGTTCGTGATGCCGCGATCCGCAAAATGGTTGAACTGTACTTCCCGCCAAACAGTGTAATGGTTACCGGTTACGGTTTTGATATGCTTTATGCCGGTCCTCGCGAAGGTGTATTGCACGCAGTATTCCGTCAGAACATGGGCGCAACCCACTTCATTGTTGGTCGTGACCACGCCGGGGTAGGTGATCACTACGGTGCATTCGACGCTCAGACTATCTTCAAAGATCAGGTGCCTGCCGGCGCCCTGGAAATAGAAATTTTCAATGCCGACCACACTGCATACTCGAAGAAGCTGGACAAGGTTGTGATGATGTGCGAAGCGCCTGATCATACAAAAGACGACTTTGTTCTGCTTTCAGGTACAAAAGTTCGTGAAATGTTAGGAAAGGGTATTGCCCCGCCTAAAGAATTCTCACGTCCTGAAGTGGCTGAGATTCTGATTAATTATTATCAGAGTCTTAAAAAATAAAATTTGTCTTGATTTAAAGGCAATGAAGGTCTGGCCGGGAAGGTTGAGGTCAGGATACATAAACATGCTGAAGGATAAAACAGCTTGCCCTCTTTGTAGAAGGCATATCTACCTGAAGGGGGCGTTAATCATAAATGTGTAAGGCAGCCATATGGTTGCAGGATTTGCTAAACGATAGCTTAATTTAAGCTGACAAAAAAACAAAAGAAGGAGGTATTACAAATGCCAAGTTTCGTAATCGCGGAAAAATGTGACGGTTGTAAGGCACAGGACAAGACTGCATGTCAGTATATCTGTCCTAACGACCTTATGGCGCTCGACAGGGATCTCATGAAGGCATACAATCAGGAGCCCGAACAGTGCTGGGAGTGCTACAACTGTGTCAAGATCTGCCCGCAGCAGGCAATTGAGGTCAGGGGATATGCGGACTTTGTCCCGCTTGACGCCAATGTCATTCCAATGAGAGGTACCGACGCCATAATGTGGACTGTCAAGTTCAGAAACGGCATCCTCAAAAGATTCAAGTTCCCCATCAGGACAACAGCTGAAGATTCAGTCGATTGCTATACCGGCAAGCCGGAAGCAGATATGTCAAAGGTAAAAGAGCCCGGGTTCTTTAATGTCCCGGCCCGCTCAGAATAATAAAAGGAGGAAAAAAGATAATGGAAAAAGAATCATGTACATTTTCGTACTGTGAAAAGCCTGAAATCGTTGAGCATGAGACTGATCTGCTCCTTATCGGCGGCGGCATGGCATGCTGCGGTGCCGCGTATGAAGGTGTCAGATGGGCTGCTCAAAAAGGCTTGAAGATCACAATGGTTGACAAGGCCGCAGCAGACAGAAGCGGCGCGGTCGCAATGGGTCTGTCTGCTATCAATACGTACGTTGGCGAGAATAAATGTGAAGATTATGTCAGATACGTAAGGAACGACCTTATGGGAATTACCAGGGAAGACCTTGTATACGACCTCGGCAGACACGTTGACGACAGTGTTCATCTGTTTGAGGAGTGGGGCCTTCCAATCTGGAAAAAAGGCGACGACGGATTCTCACTTGACGGACACCAGGCAAGAGACGCCGGCAAGGGCACATTAGTAGATGGCGCTACACCCGTCAGGTCCGGTAAATGGCAGATCATGATTAATGGTGAGTCCTACAAGGCAATCGTTGCAGAAGCAGCGAAGAAAGCCCTTGAGGAAAACAGAGTAGCAACCGGAGTTGACCAGAACCTCTTTGAAAGGGTTTTCATAGTAAGGCTCTTTAAAGATGCCAATGATCCTAACAGGGTCGCGGCAGCAGTCGGTCTCAGCGTTAGAGAGAACAAGATGTACATCTTCAAGGCCAAAGGCATGGTCCTGGCAGCAGGCGGAGCGGTTAACTGCTTCAGACCTAGGTCTGTCGGCGAAGGACAGGGACGTGCATGGTATCCTGTATGGAACTCCGGTTCCGGTTATGCGCTCGGCATGCAGGCAGGCGCTGAACTGACCCTTATGGAAAACAGGATGGTCCCCGCAAGGTTTAAAGACGGTTACGGACCTGTGGGCGCATGGTTCCTCTTTTTCAAGGCAAAAGCAACAAACAGCCTGGGAGAAGACTACTGTGCAAATGAGGAGTATCTTGCCGATGCAAGGGCAAAATACGGCGCCAAGTACGTTGACAAGCTGGGTACAACTATCAGGAACCACCTGATGCTGAATGACATGAAGGCAGGTAAGGGTCCTATCATCATGAGGACTGACGAGGCCATGACCAAGATCAACGAGACCTTCATCGAGAAACTCGGTGAAAAAGAAGGCAAGAAGAAAGTCAAACACCTCGAAGCAGAGGCATGGGAAGACTTCCTCGACATGTGTATCGGCCAGGCAGGACTCTGGGCAGCCAAGAACGTTGAGCCTGACAAGATATACTCGGAGATCATGCCTACAGAGCCGTATCTCCTCGGTTCACACGCAGGCTGCGCAGGATTCTGGTGCAGCGGCCCCGACGACATACCGGGAACTCCGGATCACTACCACTGGGGTTACAACAGGATGTCAACAGTACCGGGTCTTTTCATGGCCGGTGACATCTGCGGCGCCTCGGGACACAAGTTCTCCTCAGGTTCACATGCTGAAGGCAGGATCGCGGCAAAGGCCTGCATAGCTTTCATCCTCGACAATCCTGACTTTGTACCGACACCCAGGAAGACAGCTGATGAGATGGCAGCAGAGCTTTACATGCCGTTTGAGATCTTTGAGAAGAACAAGACCTACTCAACAGATCCGGCAGTCAACCCGTTTTATATCAAGCCGGACATGCTCCAGGCAAGACTGCAGAAGATCGGTGACGAGTACTTCGGCGGTATCTCAACATGGTACATGACATCAAAGACCATGCTTGATGAAGGTCTGAAGCAGCTTGGACTGCTCAAGGAAGACTCTGCCAAGATGGCAGCATCCAATCTGCACGAACTCATGAGATGCTGGGAGAACTACCACAGGATACTTTCACTTGAAGCACATGCCCGCCACATTCTCTACAGGGAAGAGACCAGGTACCCTGGCTACTACTACAGAGGCGACTACAACTTCA
>JAJRVB010000290.1 GCA_024277515.1 Nitrospirota bacterium
ATTCAGAGAGATGGGTGCCCCTGATCTTGAAGAGGCCTTCATTTCATCTGTAGAGGACCTGAAAGACTTTGATTTCGGGAAATTGCAAAGCAGTGAAGTGATTTCTACGGTCATCAATGCATTAAGGGACACAAAGTCAAGAATCGGGAATGAATATGTTGTCACAATGACCGCCTGGGGTCCCTATACCCTTGCGGCACGAATGGTAGGCGAGGAAAAGATGATGAAGGCCACCTTTAAAAATCCAGACCTTGTTCACAAGGTTTCCGACTTTGCCACCGACCTGCTCATTCATCTGTTCGAGCCCGTTGTTTCTGACGGGACACTGGAGGTAATCAGTCTTGCAGACCCCACCGCATCAGGGGACCTGATCTCTAAAAAACAGTTCCAGACGTTCGCCCTGCCTTACCTGAAAAAATTCAATGACTGGGCCAAATCCAGAAATGCCTGTACCCTGGTCCACATATGCGGCAACACGACTGACAGGCTGGACCTCTTCGCTGAATCAGGGGCCAGCTGTATAAGCCTTGACCACAAGACCGATATAGCAAAGGCAAAGGAAGTCCTCCACGGAAAAATGTGCTTTGCCGGTAATGTCGATCCGGTCAATATAATGCTTCAGGGGAGTGTACAGGATGTGGAGGATGCCTGCAGGAACGTGATTCAGACTGCCGGGACCGACGGCGGATTTGTACTTATGCCTGGCTGCGACATTCCACCGACTGTTCCTTTTGAGAACATCCGGAAGTTTATCCAGGTCGCCAGGGAGTGGAAACTATGAAAAAGGAGGTGAGGTAAAGAAGCGACGTCCATCAAGGAGGTGTTTTAATGGGCATATGGGACGAATTAAAATAATTTTTATCTCGGACCCAGGAAGTGTCCGAGCACAAAAAGGAGGATAATATGTCAGATGAGCAGAAAATGACCGCTGAAGAATGTAATGAGTATATGATGAAGCAGTGCGGTTTTGTCCCAAGGATGTTTAAGATTATCAACACCGTGACCCCTGATCCCGGCAGAACGTTTGCTGATTTCTATGCGAGTATTTTCGGAGACGGCGCACTTTCAAAGAAAGTCAAGGAACTTATGTTTATGTCCGGGGGCGTTGCCTACTGCTCTCCAAGGTGCATTATACATGTCATTCCGGCCATAAGAGAAGGAGCAACAACCGCTGAAATATTTGAGGCTGCCTCTGTCGGCATGATCCTCGGCGGGTTTGTCCCGGGCGGCCCCGGCATCCCTTATGCGTTTGAATATGCCCTCAAATGTCTTGATATTGAGGCCAAGTTCAATAAGGGAGAAGAATGGGAATACCTCCCGCAGCCGAAGTTTGACCACGGGATATTCTAAAAATACTGCGGGGGCAGGTCCCGGACCTGCCCCCGCAATCTATAAGGAGACTGCATGTTTCAATTTTCAAAAGAACAGAAAACGTTTCATATCAACGGAATAAAGATTGGCGGTCAGCCCGGGGAAAACCCCCCGTTTCTTATCGCCTCAATGTTTCACAATAAAGACAGGATAATGCAGGACAGAAAGGGAAATTTTGACCGCCGGAGGGCAACCGAGTTGATCAGGAAGCAGGAAGATCTCTCCGCCTCTACCGGTATTCCTTCAATGGTCGCAATGGTAGCCAACACTGCTGAGGAGGCCCGGATATATATTGATTTTTTTCTTGAAACAACGGACATGCCTTTTGGCATTGATATGTGGGTGGCTGAAAAACGGGCAAAGGCCACTGAATATGTTTCAAAACTTGGTGTCCAAGACAAGTTTCTCTATAACAGTATTACTCCCTGGGACAAGGACATCAAGGGACAGGTAAACAAGCTCAAAGACCTTGGCATCAAACATGTCGTTGTACAGGCATTTGACGATAAAGACCAGTCTCCTGCCGGCAGGCTCAAGTCTCTTGAAAGCCTGCTGGCGCAGGGGGCCGGCAGTTTTGATACCGTCATCGTTGACACATCGGTGATGAACCTTCCCGCTACATCATTCTCATTGATTGCTAACAGACTTATAAAGGAAAAGACAGGCCTTCCATGCGGCGGCGCTTACTCAAACGGCACTCATATGTGGAAGGAGGCAAGGGAAGTATGGGGCCTTGACGGGTTCAGGGCGATGGATGCCGTTGCCCAGGGCATGTCTTCCGTACTCTGGAGTGACTTTAACTTTTACGGTCCCATCGTGACTGCCCCGCGCATATTTCCTGCCGTGGCAACGGCCCATATCCTGCTGTCAACGCTCGCGTATGATGAGACGGGTGTGATACCCGGGAACAGCGACCTGCCTGTCAGGAAATATTTTGCCGGTTTTCTGGAGAAGCTCATCGCGGGAGAGGCGAGAAAATAAAGGTCGAAGCAACAGAAAAGGAGAAGAAATGACAGAACAGACAATGACTTCACGGGACAGAGTCCTGAAACTATTTGCAAAAGAAGATATAGACAGGCCCCCCTGTTTCAGCGGGATGGGGAATGTGACTGCCGAGGGACTCAAGAAATTCGGATACAAATTTGCCGCAGTACATTCAGACGCAAAGATGATGGCCGACTCGGCTGCATCATCATATAAACTTTTCGGTTTTGAGTGCGCGGTCGTCCCCTTTGACCTCTGTGTAGAGGCTGAGGCGCTCGGATGTGATATCAATGTGTATTCACATCTTGAGGACATACTGTATCCGACCATTAAGACCAAACTTGTTAACACTGAAGACGAGATGGACATCAGCATTCCGTCTGATCTTGCTTCAAGGGGCAGGATTCCCATGATGAAAGAGGTAATCGGTCTTTTGAAAGACGACGTGGGCAGCGAGGTTGCGATCGGCGCCCATGTGCTCGGTCCGTTTACCCTGGCAGGGCAGGTAATGGAACTGAACACCCTGCTGAAGTTGTCCTTCAAAAAACCGGACAAGATCGGGAAACTGCTCGACATGCTCGCGGACGCGCTCATTGTCATAGCAAAAGAATATGAAGACGCGGGCGCTGACTACATTACGGTGAGGGAGATGGGGGCCACATCCGACGTGCTCAGTCCGAGAGTATTCAAGAACCTGATCCTGCCGTACCTCAAGAAGATATTTGCCGCTTTGAGCAAAAACAGCGTTATTCACATTTGCGGCAAGACTAATGATATTGCAGGCTTCATGGTCGAGTCAGGCGCGGACGCCATAAGCGTAGACCAGAAAAACGATGTTGTTGAGACCAGGAAAAAAATCGGAAATGACGCCCTGCTTTTCGGCAACTATGACCCGTACAATGTACTTGTATCCGGGACTACCGATCAGGTAAGAGAGACGATGAAGGGCTGTATGGACAGCGGTGTAAACGCAGTATGGCCCGGGTGTGATATCTGGCCTACCGTGCCGCCTGAAAATTTTCATGCAATGATGGATGAGGTAAAAAAATACAGGAGGTGACTCATGGCAACGGAAGAGAAAAAACAGGAGATACTCGAAAAATTAAAGAACGCTGTTATCCAGTATGATGAAGACGCTTCAAAGGAGGCTGCGGAGGAGGCGCTCAAAGAAGGGCTTGAGGCAAATGACGCCATATTTAACGGACTGGTCAGCGGCATGGAAGAAGTGGGCAGACTTTTTGAGGCCCAGGAATATTTTGTCCCGGAGCTTCTTATGTGCGCTGACGCGCTGTATGTAGGACTGGACATTCTTAAGCCGCATGTGTCCCAGCTTGATCTTGGTGTAAAGGGCTCTGTGGTCATTGGTACGGTTGAGGGCGATGTCCATGATATTGGTAAAAATATCGTCAAGATGATGTTTGATGTGGCAGGGTTTGAAGTATATGACCTTGGGAAGGACGTGCCGCTTGATAAATTTATTGAAGAGCAGATAAAGACCGATTCCGATCTTGTATGTCTGTCAGCCATGATGACCACGACCATGGTCGGCATGAAAAAGGTCATAGATGACCTGAAGGCAAAGAACCCGGACATAAAAATTATGATCGGCGGGGCCCCGGTATCACAGGACATTGCTGAGAAATGGGGAGCGGACGGCTACTCGGCTGATGCCAATAATGCACTGAAAGACGCCATCAACATGATAAGTTCGCTCAAAAAGATGAAGGATGAGGCGGAACAGAACAAGGCTTGATGAATGATGCACTGGAGAAGGCATTGCTTGACGCGGGCGCTGATATTGTAGGTTTTGCCGGGGTTGAAGACATACTGAAGCCGGAGATTGCACACCTTACAAGGGCCGTTTCAATAGGTGTCTGCAGGAACCTGAACGAAGGCACGGTCCGTCTTCTGGCTGAGCTCAAGAAAAGAGCAGTTCGTATGCTCAAGAAAGAAGGGTATAAATATCTGAGCATCCCCGCTGACTCAGACAGGATAAAGCATAATACCTTCATAGCAAAGCTTTATCCCCTTTTTCCGCATAAAATGGCAGCTACATCCGCAGGACTCGGCTGGATCGGGAGAAACGGACTCCTGATAAATCCGGATTACGGACCGCGTCTTTCACTCGCTACTGTTCTTACCGACGCCCCGTTAAAGGCGGGAAGGCCGGTCCGGAAGAGCATGTGCGGAAATTGCAGGCTATGCGTTGAGCACTGCCCGTCAAATGCACTGACCGGGAGGGAATGGTCACGGGAAAAACCGTACATTGAACTTATCAGATTACAGTGCTGCAAAGACCATAAAAAAGAGCGGAGGTCGGTAAACGGTAAACCGAACTGCGGGTTATGCATTACCATTTGTCCACATGGACGCAAAGATAAATGCAAAGATCAAAACTCAAAATTGCGGAACGAAAAAAATTAATAGATAATCTTCCTTAATTTTGCATTTTACATTTTGATCTTTGCATTAAAAAGAGATTGGAGAAGCGCAGATGAAAAAACATAAGGTAATTTTTCAGCCCTCCGGCAGGAGAGGTGAGGTGGAAGACGGACAAACACTGCTTGAGGCCGCGCAATCCCTTGGAGTCGATATAGAGGGACTTTGCGGCAACAAGAAGGTTTGTGGAAAGTGCAAGGTGCGGATTGAGGAAGGATATTTTGAAAAAGACAATATTGAATCAGGGATGGCGCACCTGTCTCCCGTTACTGATGACGAAAAAAAACATATCAAACCTGAAGACGGCCCCGGTATCCGTCTTTCATGTACTGCCGAGGTCCATGGAGATGTAAAGGTATTTGTGCCTGAGCGTTCGCGTGCAGGCAAGCAGGTCGTACGCAAGGCGGCAAAGGAGCTTTCCATCGCGCTGGATCCGGCGGTTAAAAAGTACAATGTGGACCTTGCCGCCCCTACGCTGCATGATATGACTACAGGCGACTATGAGAGGGTCCTGAGATTTCTTGAGGAAGATTACGGGCTGTCAGGTCTGACATTCGATTTTACCGTGTTAAAGTACCTTCAGGATGTCTTGAGGGCAGGCGACTGGAAAGCAACGGTAACAATATGGATGGACAGGGAAATCATAAAAGTTGAGCCTGGATTTGTCGAAGTGACCTACGGTCTTGCAGTAGACATCGGGACCACTACCTGTGTCGGCTATCTTACGGATTTGAGCACAGGAAAAGTCGTGAACACGGAATCCATGATGAACCCCCAGGTCCCGTATGGAGAGGATGTCATGTCTCGTATTACATATGCGATGACCAATGATGAGGGGCTTGAGACGATGCACCGTGCCATCAGGGACGGACTGAATGAGATCATAGAAAAGGTTGTTTCCGAAATCCGTGAAGACGGGCCTGACCCCGGTCATGCCATCGATGACCTTACCATCGTGTTCAACACGGCGATGCACCATATTTTTCTCGGTCTGAATCCCATTTACATCGGCCGTTCGCCATTTATCCCGGCAGTACAGAATTCACTGAACATAAAGGCCCGTGACATTGGCCTGAAGATCAACCCTGCTGCATATATTCATGTACTGCCCATAGAGGCAGGTTTTGTCGGTGCGGACAATGTAGGCGTTCTTATTGCGGAAGAACAGTACAATCAGGACGAGATAGCCCTTGTCATTGATATCGGAACAAACGGTGAACTGCTGCTTGGCAATAGAGAAAAGATATGTTCAACTTCATGCGCTACAGGCCCTGCCTTTGAGGGCGCCCAGATCAAGTTCGGCATGAGGGCCGCGCCCGGGGCTATTGAAGTCGTGCAGATTGATACTGAGTCAAAAGAGCCGAAGTATAAAGTCATTGGAAAAACAGACTGGCATTCACACCTTGAAAAAATTGACGCCAAGGGCATATGCGGCTCCGGAATTATTGAAGTCGTGGCCGAGATGTTCAAGGCGGGC
>JAJRVB010000291.1 GCA_024277515.1 Nitrospirota bacterium
GGGGGCGGGTGTGTCCAGGATGATCTGTATTGGTGAGCCGGTCCGGGACAGGGACTTCTCCCTTCTGAAAATGGGACAGTACCTGGAAGAGGAGTGGGGTGCAGAGGTTTACTCCACATATGCTTCGTCAGAAACAATCACTACTTTCTGTGAATGTACTGCCCGCAAAGGTGGACATCTTCACCCTGAACTCGCTATTGTAGAAATAGTAAATGATGACGGTGAGACCCTGCCTGCGGGTGAAACAGGAGAGGTCGTTGTGACGACCCTCTTGGTGGAAGGTATGCCCCTGCTTCGCTTCAGGACGGGTGATATCAGCTTCCTGACAGAGGGCCCGTGTGATTGTGGAAGATATTCTCCCCGTCTCGGACCCATACTGGGAAGGAAAAAACAGATGATAAAGTACCGGGGAACGACCCTCTATCCCCAGGCGGTATATTCAGTGCTTGATGAGATCCCGGAAGTGGCTGAGTATTGTGTAGAGGTAAGCAGTGACTTTGACCTTTCGGACAATCTCCGTGTACATGTGGCCGTGACGGACACATCCTGCACAGCGGGCAGTGTCATGGACAGGCTCCAGGCAAGGCTAAGGGTAAGGCCTGAAGTTATCATAGCGAGTGAAGGGGATTTGAGAAAACAGATTCTGCCCGGGAACTCCCGGAAGATAAACCGCTTCACAGACAGGAGAAATAAATGAAGAGTTGTCACACACGCATTTACGGAGCAGAGTTTTCAAGGCAGGACATAAAACAGGCAGCCGGGAGCGGCGGTCTCCTGTCCATGGAAATTGAGTTTAACCGTGAGTGCAATTTTAACTGCATATACTGCTATGTACAGGACGATGCCCGGGGCAGGGAGGAGCTGTCAAGGGAAGAGGCCGGTGATGTGATCGAGCAGGCGCGCGCCCTCGGTGCAAAAAAGATTATCATTCTGGGCGGTGAACCCATGCTGTATCCCCATATCATGGAGATGATCGGTTTTATTAAAGACCGGGGCATGCAGGTCGAGCTCTTTACGAACGGGACCAATATTACCCCTGCCACGGCACGGCAGCTTGCGGAATATGGAGTGGTCATCGCCCTCAAAATGAATACAAAAGATGAAAAACTTCAGGATGTGCTTTCCGGCAGGAAAGGTGCATACAGGAATATCCAGGATGCGTTCAGAAACCTTAAGGAAGCGGGATATCCGCAGACCGCCCCCCTCGGGATCAGCACCGTAATATGCAATCATAACATCAATGATCTCATTGACATGTGGAAGTGGATGAGGGAAGAGAAGATCACCCCCTATATTGAGATGATCACGCCGCAGGGCAAGGCAAGTGAGAATGGACTGCTGGATATCGATCCCGGCCGTATCAGGGAGCTTTTTTATGAAATTGCAGAGATTGACCGCAAAGAATATGGATATAGCTGGGACCCTCAGCCGCCGCTGGTTGGAGGGCAGTGCCTGAGACACCAGTTTTCATGTGCAGTCAATGCGTATGGTGATGTCATGCCCTGTATCGGGGTCACGCTGCCGCTCGGCAATATAAGAGAAGATAAACTGTCGGATATTCTCAGAGACAGTGAAGTAATCCAGGCATTGCGAAACTATAAGGAAACAATAAAAGGACCCTGCGGTCAATGTGCGCGTAGAAGTGACTGCTACGGCTGCCGCGGGGCGGCATATCAGATGACAGGCGACTATCTGGCGTCTGATCCTACATGCTGGAAAAATGCCGGCAGGCAGGAAGAGATTATTTCCCTGCCGTTAGACATCAGCGGGCTTGTCCCTCATGAGCGGCCGATGCTTCTGGTAGACAGGCTGCTGGAGGTCAGGGAAAGAAAGTCTGTTTCTGAAATCAGGATTTCGGAAGATTCGATATTTGTTACTGAGGACGGCAGGCTGGACGAAGTTTCGTACCCTGAAATATTTTCACAGGCAATTGCCGCTCAGAGCGGATTCAAGAACCTTGGGAAAAACGGCAGCGCCAAACCGGAAGGGCTTTTGCTCGGGGTAAAAAACCTGGAGGTCCTTGACAGAGTGGTTGTGGGGGATACAGTGCATGTATCGGTTTTCAAGGCCGCAAAATACGGTGGATTCGGGATCATAAAGGGAGAGATATTTAAAGGGGATAGCCTGGTTGCCAGGGGAGAAATCAAGGTCTGGCAGAATGATAAAGGCAATGGCGGTAAATAGGGAATTGCAGAAAAATATTGATTCCGGAATGCGATCAATTCCGCCAGTCTGACCCGGCAGGTTTTGCTGCATGGTCCGGGGACTTCGCTGCATCCTCTCCATCGAGGCATTAAAAATATGAATATGACATCAAGAAAGACATGTTATCTGCTTTTCCTGCTGATGATTATGCCGCTGCTGCGCGGAACACTTTCCGGGGATGCGGAAGCTGCGGCAGGAGACGGGAATTCCCCTTCCGATATAAGGGCCCTGATGCTCCGGATTGAGAACAGGGTTTCCGACTTCAGTACGCTGCGGACCGACTTTGTACAGGAAAAGGACCTGGCCATTTTTCAGAACAGGATCATTATCAGGGGGAGGATATATATTCAGAAGCCCCAGAGGATCGCCTGGCATGTAGATGAACCCGTAAAGTATTCCGTGCTTATTACGGACAGGGTCATCCGTCAATGGGATGAAGACACGGACCGGGTGCAGGAAATATCATTATCAGGCAACCCGGTCTTCAGGACGGTGATAGAGCAGCTTACCGCCTGGTTTTCAGGTAGGTATGTGCAGCTCCTCGATGAATATGCTGCAACCGTAATCAGGGAGCGGCCGCTCGAGATTGAATTTATACCCCGGGACACGAGTAACGTGAAAAACATCATAAAGTCGATAAATGTCACATTCCGCGAAGACGGGAAATATCTGCAGAAGGTGCTGTTCCGGGAGATCAGCGGAGACAGCACAACCATTCTCTTTAGAAATACGGTCCTTAATGCCCCTCTGGATGAAAAACTGTTCAGGGTCAAACCTTCCCGAAAGCTGGGGCAGTGGATGCCCTTTCGCATTTCATTTAGAGGCCCGGACAAACAGATATTTGCTCATTCGGGTAAATGAGAGTGTTCAACAGCTTCTTCTCCATTATTTACGACCTTGTTAAACATAACAGACTGGTAGTCTCAATCGTGCTTGTCATTGCAGTGGCAGCCGCGGTTGCGGGACTCGGTATGCTCAGTTTTGACAGCAGTATTGAACTGATGCTTCCTGATCAGAAAAATATCCATTAGACCATAAATTTTCTCAGAAACTCAAACCTCTCGGACAAAATTGTAATTTCACTCGCCCTGACATCTGACGACAGGGGTAAACATGATCTGTTTAATGCAGCCAGTGAGCTTGCAGCGTCCCTGCGGCCGCCGTTATTTACAAAGACGGTTTCAGGGGCTTCCGGCGCTGCCGTGATGAACGAACTGTTCTTCTCTGACTATTTCCCCCAGATAGCGACGGAAGAAGATATACGGAAGATAGATGAAATGATCACCGGCAGGTATGTATCGGAGAGGATGAAAACGATTTACCGCCGGCTGCTCGGGCCTCAGGGCATACTTGGCGCGTCGATGTTCTATGCCGACCCCCTCGGGATCAATCTCCTGATGATGGAAAGGTTAAAGACACAGTCAGCCTCTCTGGGGTATCAGGTCAATGTGGAAGACGGTCATTTTATAAGTGCGGACGGTCGTCACACGATGATCATTGCCCATACGTCGGTCCCTGTCACGGACAGCGCAGGTTCGAAGAAACTGATAGGTGCGCTGAAAGAAAAACTGGACATGCTGCCTCCATATATATCAGCCGATATCGTGAGCGGACACCTTCATACCTTGAGTAACGAAAAGGTGATAAAGCGCGATATACGGCTGACCATCGGCATTGCCGCGGCAGGTTTTATGCTCCTGTTTCTTCTGGTTTTCCGTGATATAAGGGCTGTCCTGGTTTTTCTCATACCTGCGGCTTCAGTGGTCCTCTCGATGAATATTTCGAATCTGATGATCGGCAGCCTCTCGTACTGGGTCGCCGGTCTGGGCACGGTCATTGCCGGCATATCGGTGGACTACGGTATCCATGTATTTGTTGCGGTGCGCAACAGCGGAAATGCATCGAAAGTTATCGGACATGTGGCCAGGCCGATAATGCTGGGCGCTGTAACTACTGCGGGTATTTTTGCCGCCTTTTTCTTCTCGGACATCGAGGGATACCACCAGCTCGCCCTTTTTTCGATAATCAGTATTTTTTTGTCACTCCTCCTTGCGCTCACCATTCTTCCGCAGTTTCTTTCAAAGGGACAATGGTTGTTTGTCCGCAAAGAGGCGGGGGAGGGCAGAGACCGCGGTCCCAGGACGCGTGCCGTGATTATTACGACCGTATGGGCCCTGCTGCTTATTGCCGCCCTGACAGGTTCGTTCAGGGTCAAGTTTGACAGTGATGTGGTCAAACTGGACGGAAGCGAGAGGGAGGTGTTTCAGGCGGAAGAAAACTTTCACGAGACATGGGGAGGAAAGGATGCCGGGGGGATACTTGTGGTTTCGGGCGGCAGCTATGAAGAGGCCCTCGAGAAAAATGATCGGATTTTCAGACAGGTAAAACAGCAGGCCTGGGGAGACGGGTTCAGGAGCTTCTCTGAACTCTGGCCTTCCCTGAAGACGAGGAATGAAAACGCGGTGCGCTGGAACGAGTTCTGGAGAGGGGGGAAAGAGGAGGAACTGAGAAGACTCATAAGAGAGTCAACTCTGAAATACGGACTGAGAGATGCGGCATTTACCCCGTTTTTCAGGAGGCTGTATATACAGACACCGCTTAAAGGCGGGGACGGCGGAGAATTCATTTCAGCCATGAAAGAGAGGTTTGTGCAGAGAGACCGGGATATGTACAGGGTCCTCTCATTTTTTCCTGATGAGAGAGGTTATATTGATAAATTGTCAGGTGTGGCAGGCAGTCATGAGGGGACATTTATCGTGTCCCGCAAGGCCCTTTCCCGTGCCATATCAGAGACTTTGGCTGCCGAGATGAAATTATTTGCGATGATTGCTACAATATTCATTGTCTTGCTGACCTTACTGTTCCTGAAGGATTTGAAGAAAACCCTGCTGGCGCTGGTCCCGGTCATAACAAACGTATTAGTGCTGCTGGGTATCATGTCCCTGTTCGGAATTTCTTTGAATATAGCCAATCTGATTGCCGGTATTGTGGCAATGGGTCTGTGTATAGATTACGGGATTTTTATGACATACCGGTACGAGCATGATTTAAAAAGAAGCGCTGTCCTGGCGGTCACCATATCGGCCGTTACCACGCTTATCGGCGCAGGGGTCCTCCTTTTTGCCCGGCACCCTGCACTGTTTTCGATCGGCCTTACACTGGTCATCGGGGTGCTGGCCGGATATGTATCTTCCGTGGTCGTGATCCCGGCCCTTGAAAAGATATTTTCATCTCCTGCCGGGTCTGAGTGATGCGGTATCTGGCAGGGATTCTATGCATACTGATGATTTCCGGCTGTACAAGGGTCCCCTTTCAGAAGACGTCCTTTGTCCCGGCGGGGGGGGTCGAACCCCGGGAGGTACTGGAAAATTACAGGAGAGGCATCCCGGGGCATTATCAGATGCTTCACACAATCATGTTTCAGTACGGGTGGAACAGGGTGTCGGCCCTGGGATATGCAGAAATAGACCGCGGCACAGGATCTTTTGCTGTTGCCGGCATGAATCCTGTCGGGGTAAAACTGTTCGAAATATCGGGCGGTAAAGAGGGTGTCACTAAACACTTTGTGCTGGAAGGATTGAGCGGAAAGGGTGATTTTACGAGTGCAATGGCACAGGACATACGGCGGATATACTTTGATCTGCTCCCTGTGCCCGGTGCAGAGATAATGAAAAAAGGCAGCCGCATACTGTTCAGGCAGGCAGACGGCGGCGGCGTGCTCGTGTATACATTTGCCGGAAAGGGATGGCGCCTTGTTGAAAAAGAATATTTCAGGGATAATACCCTGCGCTGGCGTGTTTCATATTATGAATACCGTCAAAAGGAAGGGAAGATATATCCCTGGGGAATCATCCTGCATAACTATCAGAACGGGTACAGTCTTACTGTAAAGGTAAAGGAAATTCAGTTTTGACGAATATGAAAAAAGAAATCAAACGATGTATGACGGATTATGCGGTTGCTGAAAGCGGAGACATATCCGCACGGTTTATATTCCCTGAAGAATTTTTAGGGTTTCAGGGGCATTTCCCGGGAAACAGGATATTGCCCGGCGTATGCCAGATTCAGTGCGTGGTCGCTATGCTCGAAAAGTGGAGAGGCGCCGGCGCGGTGTTAAAGGAAATGGTGCTGGTTAAATTTTTTTCACCTGTATTCCCGTCAGAGGAACTTGCATGCACATGCCGGAACATTGAGGAAAAAAACGGAACGCTCCTGGTTAAAGCGGTATTGCAGAGAGGGGACACGAAAATAGCAGATATGAAACTGCGTGTGCAGTTTCAGCAGGGCATTGATTGATGAGAAAGAGAAAACAGCCATATTTTAAACGGATTGCATCGGCCCCACCGCCGGTCACGGTTGAACTCGGCAGGCGGGTCCGCTTCAGCGAGGTCGACGCCCTCGGCATCGTCTGGCATGGCAGGTATCCTGCTTACTTTGAAGAGGGGTCCGAGGAGCTGGGCAGGCTTTGCGGGATGACCTACAGGGACTTCTATGAGGCCGGGCTGCGGGCCCCTTTTGTGGAGATGCATATTGACTATTTCAGGCCACTGCGTCTGGCGGAGCAATTTATCATCCGGGTGTCATTAATATGGGATGATGCCTCGCGTCTAAATACCGAGTATTGTTTAATAAAGGATGACGGAAGCATAGCAACGAGCGGATACAGCATACAGCTGTTTACCGACGCAGAGACCGAGGAGGTATGCGTGGTTTCTCCAGGGCTTCTTGAGGGCTGCCGCAGGAGATGGCGCGCAGGAGAATTTCATACTTAAATGAATACACGTAAAAAACATCAGCAGGATCCTGTGCAACGGTCAATATCTCCGGTTGTTGTTTCCTGCGATATGATAACCCCATATGGACATGGGGTCGATGCATGCTGGGACGGTCTCCTGTCCCGTGATTCAGCCATCGCGGAATTTGACAGGTTCAATACTGAAGCCTTTCAGTCCCGTGCTGCTGCGGTTGTTTCGGACCTGGATTATCTTGAAAATGATTCCCTTGTCTTGCAGATGCTGAGACGTCTGTTTCTCAAGCCGGCTGTCTCGATCCCGGAAGACTCGCTGCTGATTCTGGCGACTACAAAAGGTGAGATTGATATACTCGAAAAAAGTATCCTGAAAGGGTCGGGCGACGCAGCCGGGTCCAGTCTGAATAATCTCCTCGGGAAGGTCTCCCGTCTGACAGGTGTAAGCGGCGGGGGAGTGGTCGTCTCTGCTGCATGCGCGTCCTCTACAGCGGCTTTGGCTCGGGCGGCAGCCATGATACGATGCGGAAAAGGTGACAGTGTGCTGGTTGCTGCCTGCGACAGTGTTACTGAATTTGTGTACGCAGGGTTTTCATCATTGATGGCCCTTGACAGGGAATCTTCAAGACCTTTTGACAAAAACAGGAAAGGACTGAGTCTGGGAGAGGCCGCAGCCTATGTGCTTGTAATGAGTGAATCGCGGGCGGAAAGGGAAAAAAGAAAGATACTGGGAAAAATAGAGGGCTGGGGCCTGAGTGATGATGCCAATCATATGACAGGCCCCTCACGGACAGGCGACGGTCTGGTCAGGGCTGTCTCCGGGGCCATGGAAATGGCGGGCATTAATCAGGATGAAATTGGTTTCATCTCTGCGCACGGTACAGGTACTCTATATAATGATGCAATGGAGATGAAGGCATTTAATA
>JAJRVB010000292.1 GCA_024277515.1 Nitrospirota bacterium
GAGTTCAGGGTCCCATAATGCCTGTTCGATAAATTTTATCGAATTAACGAAGTACTCGGTGTTTTTGAAATAATCGTAATCCATCCCCGTAGAAAAATAAAACGGGCTCATGAGCGTTATGTCCGGCCGCAGGTCTACATCGCCATGGGGTTTGAGCCTTCTCACAAACCTTCCGTTTATCGTAAAAATGTTATAGATATTGGATTCAAGGACATCTTTTAAGGCGGTCTCTTTGACGAACCGCTTCTTTACATCATATTCAGCGGCGATCCGGTCTATGAGTCTCAGCATCAGGAGGTAAGCGAAGTTGACCCACAGGGAATAGCCTTCCTCAATGGCTGACTCATGAATTGATGTGGTTGAATAGAAGAAAAGTATCTCATGCCTGTAATAATTCATGGTAGCATACGCGGAGCCCCGCGCGATCGCATCGATTATTTTTTCGGTGTCCGGAATATTTTTCTCTTTATGTTTTGCCGCGAGAAGGTATCTGCAGAGGATAATCACCCCGTGGGCCACATTATCTTCCTGTATATAGATGCTGTTGTCATTGCCTTCAATATCGTAGCGCTGGCCCCAGTGGCCGTCTTCTCTCTGGCAGTTCAGAATGAACCGGGCAATGTCCGAGAGTAGATCGAATGCGAAATCCCCGGACTTAAGAGAACTTACAGCAAGTTTATACAGGAACCGGGACGCGCAGGCGCTGTCTCTCGGATAAACATAGGGATATCGCGCCCCGGGCAGGGAGGCAAGCAGGGCGCTGCCGTGATCAGTGTCGACCTTGCAATGTCCGATAATGTCGAGGTGCCTGTTTAAATCGTTATTGATATCAAGGCGTTTTCTTGTAGCCACCGCCACATTAGGATTTTCGAGCACATCGCACCTGTTTTTTTCTCTTTCCCTGATGATCTCCTGAAATTCCTCCATGAGCCTGCGGTCTTTTTCCACTATGCCCATAAAATCGCTGCGGGATATCTTTACAAGGTCAGCGGTTGAGGAGACCTCCACGGTCGCATTCCGTTTCTTCTGCAGCAGGAGTGATGTCTCTCCAAAGAACTGACCGTCACTCAGTATCGACAATAAACTGCTCTGTCCGTTTACGTCTTTCCGCACATTTATTTTCCCGCTCCGTATCAGGTAAAAGGCATCTCCCTCATCTCCCTCCCTGAATATCACTGTGCCTTCCGGCAATGTCTGTAATTCTATTTCTCCCAGAATTTCATTAAAAAGGGAGTCATTGATAGGTGTAAAGACAGGGACCCTGCGGAGGTCGACCCGAAGCTTTCTGTCTATGTATCTCCGGTTCATAAGGTCCCTGATCCTGTCCGATCCTGCAATGCATTTTTCAATTATGTCTTTTGGCATGGATAATGTCATTGTATCCCTGACCGCCATGATCGTGCTGTCTCTCGGCTCACGGGAAAAAACTATTTCTTCGCCGAAGAAGTCTCCAGGCTGAATCCTGAAGAGTTCATATTCGGAATCATATTCAGTCGGGACGACCGCCCGGGCCTCTCCTGAGACGATCAGGTAAAATCTCTTGTCGAATATTCCGCGGCGGCAGATGATTTCGTTTTTGGAGAATTCAGAAATCAGGATGGACCCTGACACCTCATTCAGGAGCGGTTCATCAAGGTCGGAGAAAAAAGACAGGGCCTTCAGTATCGAGGACCCGCTTGAATCCTTAAAGATATTGAAATTGCGTAACTTCCCTGACAATGTCCTGATCGAAAAATTATTTAGTGACATGCCTTCACGTGATTTGATGGACGTCTATGGAATAGGTGGAGCACCGGACCCTGCTGAATGCGGAGAGCAGGATAATATAATCCCCCTTTTTCCCCATCTTCCTTTTCTTAATGGTGTCTTCTGCAAGCGTAACGTACCGGCAGTGGGAAATCTTCCGGGGGACGAGCAGGGGGTTGACGCCCCATAAGAGGTGTAGTCTGCGGAAAACCTTTTTTGAATGGGTCAGCGCAAATACCGGCGCAGCCGGGCGGTTTGCGGATATCATGCGCGCTGCATCCCCTGACTTTGTCTGTACAAACACGCTCCTGACCATAAGGTCACGCGACAACTGGGAAACAGCAATGCCGAGTATCCCCGGCAGTGTTTTCGTTTCTTCCCTCCCCGCCTTTCTGAACCGTCCTCCCTGGTTAAAAAACTGGTATGCCTCTGTTTCTCTCAGTACGGTATCCATGATCGCAACGGCTTCCACAGGGTATTTTCCGGAGGCTGTTTCCGCGGAAAGCATGACCGCGTCCGCTCCGGCCATGCATGCGCCCGCCACATCCGAGACCTCCGCCCGGGTGGGCCGGGACTGCTCAATCATGCTCTCCATCATCTGTGTAGCTACAATGACCGGCTTGTTCTGCCTGTTGGACAGGCTGATCAGTCTGTTCTGGAGCAGCGGCACTTTCTGGGGCGGCATCTCAACCCCCAGGTCGCCGCGGGCTATCATGATGCCGTCAGACAGGCCGATGATCTGTTCTATATTGTCCAGCGCCTCCGGCTTTTCGATCTTCGCGATGATCCGGATATCAGCGCCGGCCCGTTTTAAAACGTTTTTAAGGTCAATAATGTCCTGAGCGCGGCGGACAAAAGAAAGAGCTATATAATCCGCGTCCGCCTTTATGCAGTGATTCACATCATGGCGGTCCTTGACAGTCAGGGCAGGGATGTTCATGCGCGTATCCGGAAGGTTCATCCCCTTATTGTCTTTCAGCGTGCCGCCCCTTATGACCGTCGCTTCGACCGAATTCCCTGACTTCCCCGTGACCTTCAGCTCCATGCTGCCGTCGTCCAGCAGTATCCGCTCGCCGGGTCGTACCTGTCGTACAAGCCCTTTAAACCTCGAAGGTATAAGTCCCGTGTCTCCCGTAACATTCCTGCATGTAATACTGATGTTTTCCCGTTCCTTTAGCCGGATGGCGCCGTCTTTAAACACGCCCACCCTGACCTTGGGGCCGCAGAGGTCGGCAAGTATTGTCACACAGGTGTTCATGGCCCTTGCAGTCTTCCGGATCTTCCGGATCAGTTTTACATGATCAGCCGGGTCCCCGTGTGAGAAATTGATCCTGGCAACATTCATCCCCTTTTTTATCAACTGTTTCAGCCTTTGTTCGGAAGACGAGGCAGGCCCGATGGTTGCCACAATCTTTGTCCTGCGGTAGATGAGGTGGTTATATCCCAGGTCCGCATCCGGAGGCGCTGCTTCATTAACTTTTGTCAGGGTCCTTTTTTTTGTCAGGGTCATCAGGATACTCAAAGTATATTTTTTTGTTTTTGGAGTACACGTTAGGCAGCCCTTTTTTCCAGTTAATTTCCTGGGCCTTCTTTACGGCGCGGTTGCCGATTTTCAGGAATTCAAATAAGTCTTCTTCGGGTTTTTTCCCCATTTACATGTCCTCCCTGAATGTCTCATACATTTCATTATCTATTATAATGTAATCCATTCCCTTTCCTATAGCAACGGGCATGAAACTTTTACTGCTGTTGTTGTATACTTCCCAGCTGTCAACCAGTTCCCTGTACATGTTCCAGAAGTTGATCTTGCTCCTCGTAAATCTTCGTATCACGTCTTCATCGGACACGTGATGACCGCCTTTTTTGACCCTGATTTTGATCCTTTCAATAGAAAGCCGGGGGGTCTCCACAAAGATATAGACCATCTTGACCTTATACCCTTCGCTTTTCAGTCGGTCAATGATTTTTGCCGTATATTTCCCTGATAATGTTGTTTCTATAACAAAAGATGCATTGTCCTTTACAAGCTGATTGACCTGCTGGAAAAAAATCTTCCCCGCGCGAAACATGACACTTCTGTCCAAGCCGTCCGGACTCAGTTCATGTGCGATGTTATCGGCATTCACAAAGACGAGGTCCTTTTCCTTTATGAATTCTTCAGCAAAAGTCGATTTTCCGCTCCCATTGGGGCCTGCGATTATATACATTGTTTCTCTTCGCACTGCCTATCTGGCAAAGCCGCGAACTTTCCAGCCCCATTCGAGCGCGACTGAAAGTTTTTCATCGGTGCTCCGCATTCTGAGTATCAGTATCTTCAGTATATTTACCGTAATCTTCCGGGCCGCATTCTGGAACTCATTCGCAAATTTCTGAAACGATACAGGGTCAATGACCATGATTCTGCAGTCCTTCATCGCAAAAACTTCGGCTGACCGCGGTTTGTCATCAAAGAAAGAAAATTCACCGGCTGTTTCTCCGGCACCCAGCTCCGCGATGACCGGCGACAGGGGGACATCGTCTTCCTGTTTGTCTATGATGTGCCTGCGGACTCCCATACAGCCTTCCATGACCACATACAGATCCCTGGACTCATCCTTTTCCCTGAATAATATTTCGCCTTTTTTCAGTTCCCGAAACCTGCTTATACCGATCAGGCGCTGTATGTCATCTTCCTCTAAATCCATGCACAGCGGACAGTCCTGTAACACCCTGATGTCAGATGATTTCATATGTTAAATAATGCAATAAGAAAAAAGCAGGTGTTGTGAAAGCAAATTATTATCGATACCTTAGATGCAATACCAGCTAATCCGAGCGTGTATGTTTTTATTTAAAGCCTTGTGCATATTCTCTTAATAATTCATCGAGTTAATTATTTGATTGAACAATATCTGCTTTTTTCAGGTTAAATTATATCCGCAGGGATGCGGGCTGCGCGGTCAGCCCATATCGATGACAAGGAGGTCCTGGCCGGAATCGACCGTATCATCATCAGACACAAGGATCTCGATCACTTTCCCGGCCCCGTGGGACACCAGTTTGTTCTCCATCTTCATGGCCTCAAGAACAATGAGTCCCTGTCCTTCCTCGACTTCCTCGTCAGTTTTTACAAGTGTATTTACGATCCTGCCCGCCATTGGCGCCTTTATGCGCTGTATGCCTTCTGCAACGGGCTTCCCGGCATCCTGGGCCGGCTTCCTCGCCCTCGGGTCAAAGAACTCAACGTCAAATTCCTGTCCTCCATGACCAACGGAATACCGGTTGTCCCTGCCGCTTACCAGTGCCTCTATCGACCTGCCGTCAATCAGGATTGAGTAGAAGCCTTCATATGCGGATGACGAATCCACCCTGTACCGGCGGTCGTCTATTTTTACATCTATAATATTACCGTTCCCGCTGTATTCTACTTCATAAACCGAATTGCCGGCCCTGACTTTTATTTTTGTCGGATTATTCATTACTAAAACCTCGTTGCCCAGTATTGATATTTACTCGCCATGCGCCACGCTGCCCGCTGATCGGTTTCACGAATTTCTCCAGGCCGCCTGCCCGCACCTGACACCTGGATTCGTGAGCAGATCGCGGCTATTATCGCGATATCATGTTTTTCTTTTTCAACACTCGGCTTGAATTCACCCAGGCCGTCAATAAACTTTGTATGAATATCACCGCTTATGAAAGATTCATTCTCAAGAAGCATTTTATGAAACAGGACATTTGACTTTATCCCGAATATGATCGACTCATCCAGAGCCCGGATCATCCTGAGTCTCGCCTCGTTTCTGGTTTTCCCCCAGGTGACGATCTTTGCTATCATCGGGTCATAATGCATGGACACGTCGCCTCCGGAATATACACAACTGTCTACCCGTACGTAGGGGCCTTTTGGAAGGATTAACTCCCTGATATGTCCGGGGGCCGGAAGAAAGCCGTTCTCAGGGTCTTCCGCGTATATACGGCATTCCACGGCCGCCCCGTTAAGATGCAGGTCCTCCTGCCTGAGACTCATCGGTTCTCCGGCGGCCACGAGCAGCTGCTCCCTGACCATGTCCACTCCAGTGACCATCTCCGTTACGGAGTGCTCTACCTGGATACGGGTATTCATCTCAAGAAAATAAAAATTCCGCTTGTGGTCCACAAGGAACTCCACAGTGCCTGCCCCGGCATAGTTGACCGATTTTGCGGCCTGGATCGCCGCGGCAGTCATTTGTGAGCGCAGCTCTTCATCCATAATGGGCGACGGGCTTTCCTCTATGACCTTTTGATACCGCCGCTGAAGAGAGCACTCTCTTTCAAACAGGTGGACATAATTGCCGTGAGTGTCGGCCATGACCTGTATTTCTATATGGCGGGAGTTCTCAAAGTACCGTTCTACCAGGATGTCTGAATTTGCAAAGGCGGCAAACGCTTCCCTCTTGACTGCGCGGAGGGCGTCTTCCACTTCCTGTTCGCTGTTCACTATGCGCATACCCTTGCCGCCCCCGCCGGCCGCGGCCTTCAGCATTACGGGAAAGCCTATGTCGCGGCAGATCGCCAGTATGTCCGCGTCATCAGGTATGGGCTGTTCTGTCCCGGGAATTACAGGGACGTTGTTTTTGATCATGGTTGAGCGTGAGATGGATTTGTTCCCCATTTTTTCGATTGCATCTATGCCCGGGCCTATAAACGTGATACCTGCATCTATGCAGCATTGCGCAAAGTGGGAGTTTTCGGACAGGAAGCCGTACCCCGGATGAACAGCCTCGGCCCCTGAGGTGCGGCAGACCTCAAGCAGCGCCGGGATTACCAGATAACTCTCGGTGGATGGAGGAGGGCCGACACAGTATGCTTCGTCAGCGAAGCGCACATGCAATGAATCACGGTCCGCCTCGGAATAGACAGCCACGGTCTTTATGCCCATTTCCCGGCAGGTGCGAATTATGCGTATCGCTATTTCACCGCGATTCGCGATAAGAATTTTCTTGAACACCAAAATCCTCCTTCAATGCTTTTTACTGCGGTATGTTGCCATGTTTTTTGGGAGGGTTTTTTTCAGCCTTTGTCATGGTCCTGTCGAGGGCCATGATCAACTTCCGGCGTGTCTCCTCAGGCAATATAACCTCATCTATAAAACCGAGACTTGCAGCAACGTAAGGATTAGCAAACTTCTCCTTGTATTCATTGATCTTTTCCTGCTTCAGTGTATCGGGATCATCCGCTTCAGCGACCTCTTTCCTGCAGAGTATGTTAACAGCCCCTTCAGGGCCCATAACGGCAATTTCAGATCCGGGATAGGCAAAGTTATAATCACTGCCGATATTTTTACTTGACATAACGATGTATGCCCCGCCGTAGGCCTTGCGGGTAATAACGCAGATCTTGGGTACGGTCGCTTCACAATATGCGTAGAGCAATTTTGCCCCGTCACGGATTATCCCATTCAGTTCCTGTTCCTTGCCGGGAAGGAACCCCGGCACATCCTCAAAGGTGATAACGGGTATGTTGAACGCGTCACAAAATCGTATAAAGCGTCCGGCCTTGCGGGACGCGGCAGTATCAATGGATCCGGCCAGGACCATGGGCTGGTTTGCAATGATGCCGATCGACTTGCCATTTAACCGTGCAAAGCCGACAACCATGTTTTTAGCGTACTGTTCCTGGACCTCAAAAAAGTAGTTTTCATCCACCACTATTTTTATCAGTTCCCGCACATCATAGGGGCTTCTGGGGTCATCCGGAATCAGGTCATTCAGTTTGGGATCTGTCCGGGATGGATCATCCTGGCTGCCCGCGACCGGGCTTTCTTCAATGTTGTTTTGTGGTAAAAAGGTGAGCAGTTCCCTTATGAGCGCGATACATTCACTGTCATCATTGGTCATAAAGTGCGCGACCCCGCTGGTAGTATTATGGGTCGAGGCGCCGCCCAGATCTTCTTTAGTGACATCTTCATGAGTAACGGTCTTGATAACATCAGGACCTGTCAGAAACATATGGCTTTTCTCCTTGACCATTACAATAAAGTCTGTCAGTGCCGGGGAATAAACCGCGCCGCCTGCACAGGGCCCCATAATCGCGGAAATCTGGGGGATGACCCCGGACGCCTTGGTGTTTCTGAGAAATATGCTGGAGAGTCCGGCCAGGCTCAGCACTCCTTCCTGAATACGCGCCCCCCCTGAATCATTTAAACTCACGAGCGGCGTGCCGAGTTTCATCGCAAGGTCCATGACTTTACAGATTTTTTTCCCGTTGGCCTCGGATGCCGAACCCCCAAAGACCGTAAAATCATGGGCATAAGCATGGACTAGTCTGCCATGAATCAGTCCTGTGCCGGTGACAACGCCGTCGCCTGGAATATGTTTGTCAGCCATCCCAAAATCCGTACAGCGGTGTGTCACATACATGTCCATCTCCTGAAATGTCCCTTCATCAAAGAGTAAATTAAGCCTTTCGCGGGCAGTCATCTTGCCTGTTTCGCGATGTTTTTTTACCCTTGCCTCACCGCCGCCGGCCATCGCAGCCTCATTTTTTTCCCGTAATATTCTGAACGAGTTTTTTTCACTCACTGGTACGCCTCCCATCTCGTCTTGAAAATCCAGACGGTCATGAACTTCTTAAGATATCGCCTGTCTTATATATATTTGCCGCCAAAGGCCCACGCGCCTCTTTTATTTTCTCATAAGAGTCCTGGAATTCGTTAAAGAGCCGGGCAAGATCTATTTCATATCCAAGTGTAGCTCCGGCTTCCTGCGCAAGATCCTGGAGCGTTTTTTTATCGTCTTCATTAAATGGTTCACGCGAAGTTTTATTGTTCACATTGAGTATCCCGATGGTTTCACCCTTCAGGCTCATGAGCGGTACACTGAGCAGGGAGTTATTAAAATATTTCCGGTCATCTCCGGCCTTTTCCAGCCCCTCGGCCCTGCTTATGTCATCCACGAGCAGCGCCTGCCCCGTTATAAAACAGCGGCCTGAGACACTGCTCTCTCTAACTTCCTGCGTCTTGCCGGATATCTCAAACCTGTCCAGGCCGAATGCCGCATCAATACGCAGGACCCCCTCTTTAAAAATCATAAGAGAGCCCTTCTCAACACCAAGACAGTCCATGCATGACTCCAGAATAGTGTCAAGCACCTGACCAACTGAACTGAAGACCGTGCTGCGCGTAATCCTGTGCATGGCAGCAATTTTTTTCTTCTCAGTCCGCAGCATCTCGATCAATGCCCTGTGCTGGGCGTTTTCGATCAGCTTACCGTCATAGGTCCTGATCCATTGGGCCAGTGTGTTACAGAATGCCAGCAGCATCTTCTGCCCTATGTCCTTGTTTTCACTGACTATAAGATCAAAGGATTCCTTGGATATGCTGAAGAGTTCGCACTCCTCCTCTGCGATCACATCTGCCGAGCGTTCGTAATTGCCTAATAATGCCATTTCGCCAAAATGATAACCCGGATCAAAGGTCCCGAGGTCTTCGGTGATTTCCATCGGCTTATATCCCAGGTAATCGAGGTTCATTGTGAGGACCTTTCTCACCCTGACCCTCCCTGATATCAGGAAATAGACCTTATTGCCTTCACTGCCGGTCCTGATGACAAGATCACCCTTATGAAATGACTCTTTCTCCAGATATTGCGATAGATAGGCAAGCTGTTCACTGTCCAGTCCTGAAAAAAAAGACATTTTTTTCAAAACTTCCATTTGTTTTGCCTCTATCATGGGTCTGACCTGAAATAAACAGTCATTCCGCAGAGAGATGGAATATCTCTGCGGAAGCAAGGGTTATCACTTTTTTATCCGGGAGTTCCAGCATGAGCATCCCCTGATCGTTCAGTCCTACTGCCGTACCATGCAATTCTCCCTTGTCAGTAACGGCCTTTACACGGGAGTTAATTGTTTTGCTTTTCTGCATCCATTCGTCTATGATCGCCCTGCTGTTTACAAGGAAAATACTGTAATAGTTATCAAAAACTTTAAGCAGTTCCATGATGAGTTCCGCCCTGTTATATTTTTTTCCGGTTTCCAGACAGATGCTGGTCGATATGTCCTTTAACTCATCAGGGAATGTTTCCTGATTTACGTTTAGTCCGATACCCGTTGATAATCCGTAGAGAGTGCTCCCTGTGATGAGTGATTCCGAGAGTATGCCGCAGAGTTTTTTGTCCGAACAATAAATGTCATTCGGCCACTTGGGCCAGACATCAAGGTCGGTAAGGTTTCTGACCGCCTTTACAACTGAAAGTGAGGCAACCAGGTTTATCAGTGGCATCCTGTCGGCAAAGTTCTGCATGTCAGGTGTAACCACGATGGTCATGTAGATATTTAGTCCCGGCGGGGAATACCATTCCCTTCCAAGTCTGCCTTTTCCGTGGCTCTGGGCATTTGCGATCACCACCGTACCGTGAGAGTACCCCTTTCTGATCAGCTCTCCTGCCAGGTCGTTTGTGGAGCGGACAAAATCTTCATAAATGATTTTATACTCATTCCTCTTGCCGACAAAGTCCGCGAGGGGAGCAAGGTCTTCCGGCAGTGATTTTTTTTCGGAAGACATGACCCTGCTGCCGGAGAGCACCGTTGTTTTGACGTTCTTTTTCAGGCGGTCTATCTCGTATCCAAGGGTAGCGGCGGCCTCCCGCGCAAGGTCCTCCAGCATCTCTTTATCATCCTCATTAAATGGCCTGTGCGATGTCTTGTTGTTTACATTCAGCACACCGATCGTCTCACCCTTCAGGCTTATAAGCGGCACGCTCAGGAGTGAATCATTAAAGTACTTCTTTTCGCCGCCCGCCCTCTCAAGCCCGTCAGCCGCGCCTATATCATCCAGAAGTAGTGTTTTGCCGGTGATAAAACAACGGCCCGACACACTGCTCTCCGATACTGCCTGGACCTTGCCGGATATCTCGAACCTGTCCGGGCCGAATGCCGCATCTACCTGCAGGTAGCCGTCCTTGAAGATCATGAGCGAACCTTTCTCGACCCTGAGGCAGTCCATGCAGGCTTCCAGGATTGTGTCGAGTACCTGCCCGATAGTACCGAAGACCGTGCTGCGGGTGATCTTGTGCATGGCCTCTATCTTTTTCTTCTCGATCCGCAGCATCTCTATCAATGTCCTGTGCTGTGCGTTTTCGATCAGCTTGCCGTCGTATGTCCTGATCCATTGCGCCAGCGAGTTGCAGAATGCCAGCAGCATCTTCTGGCCTATGTCCGGCTTTTCATTGATGACCCGGTCAAAGGACTCTTTTGTTATGCTCAAAAGTTCGCACTCTTCATCTGCGATAACATCCGCGGAACGCGTGTAATTTCCGAGCAGGGCCATCTCGCCGAAGTGATATCCCGGACCGAATGTGCCGAGCTCCTCGGTGATTTCTATCGGCTTATACCCCAGATAGTCGAGGTCCATTGTGAGGATTTTTCTCACCCTGACGTTGCCTGAAACAAGGAAATAGACTTTATTGCCTTCAGAGCCGGTCCTGATGATGAGCGTATCCTTACTGAATGACTCTTTCTCTATAAATTTGGACAGGTAGGAGAGCTGTCCCTCATCCAGCCCCGTAAAAAAGGTCATTTTCTTCAAAGCATTTATCTGTTCCGGATCTGTCATGACTCTACCCTGAAACGGTTCTGCTTAATTAAAAACTTGCGAAGACTACTTGTATTATGTATGTTTCGGGAATGTCTCTTTACTGCCAGAGAGCTGATTTTAATAAAAGAATTATAACATTACAGATTTATTTGTCAAGAAAAATGTGCCGGTCATGGTAACTATTCAGTTACAGGTAAAAGTAGCAGGCAAGAAAAGATCAAATATTAAAAATAAAAAATCAAAATTATGGAAGGGTTTTTATCATATAAATAAATCTCCTTAATTTTGATCTATGGTGTTTGATTTTTACATGTCCATGCCTGGATGATACCTGTAA
>JAJRVB010000293.1 GCA_024277515.1 Nitrospirota bacterium
CGCCATATCGAGAAAGTTTGAAAAACCGCCGATGTTTCGCGCGATCCCTTCCGCCTGTATCTCTTCCCGTAAGTATGTATGAACATATGAGGAAAGAATGTCTGTTTTTTCATTTCTTGTTTTATTGATTATCGCCGGCAGCGAACCATAGCGCAGGACATCATTCAATTTAAACAGGTCCTTCAGTTCAGCACAGGTAAGCGGGAACAGCCTTCTCTCTACAGCCCTTCCGGCAAGCAGGTTTGCGCCTCCCCGCTTTAATTTCCTTGCGCTTGATCCCGTAAGGATAAATTGACAAGAATAATTTTGCATCAGAAATTGGACCTCATTCAGGATGGCAGGAATTCGCTGCACTTCATCGATGAAGATTGTTTTTATGTTTTCAGATTCTATTTTCTCAACTGCCTCTCTTCGGAAACGTGAGGGGTCTTTGGAATAGGAAAAAAAAACATCATTCATCAGCAAATCAACGGTCCATACACCTTTCCTGAAGAGTGAATGGATTAATGTCGTTTTCCCGGTCTGCCTTGAACCAAATAAAAAGAATGATGAGCGTTCAGGTAATGAAATAATTCTTTTTATCATGATACAGGATTGTACGGTAAATTGGCTTTAATGTCAAGTTTCCAGAATTTCGGGTCACTTTTTCCTGAGCGCCTCTTCAACCGTTTTAATAGCACAGAATTCGCCGCACATGCTGCATACCTGTGATTCTGTGGGCGGGCCTTCCGCGCGCCGTCTTTTGATGAGCTCCGGATTTAATGACAGCGCTATCTGACCATTCCAGTCGAGAGCCTTTCTTCGCCTCGCCATTTCATTGTCCTGTTCAATCGCACCCTTGACGCCCTTGGCGATATCAGCGGCATGTGCCGCAATCTTTGAAGCGATGACACCCTCTTTTACGTCTTCAATATCAGGCAGCCTGATATGTTCCGAAGGGGTAACATAACAGAGAAAATCCGCGCCCGCTGCAGCGCCGATTGCCCCTCCTATGGCTGCCGCGATATGGTCGTACCCCATCGCAATGTCCGTCACCAGGGGGCCGAGCACATAAAAAGGCGCGCCCTTGCAGATCTCTTTCTGCATCTTCATGTTCATCTCGACCTGATTAAGCGGAACATGCCCCGGGCCTTCAATGATGACCTGCACCCCGTCCGCGACCGCCCTGTCCCGCAATGCGCCGAGTGTCAGCAGCTCATCGATCTGGGTCCTGTCCGTTGCATCCGAAAGACAGCCCGGACGCGCACCGTCTCCAAGACTGAGGGTAAGGTCATACTTCCTCGCCATCTCCAGGAGTCTGTCATAATGCTCATACAGGGGGTTTTCCCTGTCATTATATATCATCCATTCAACGAGAAATGCGCCCCCCCGGCTCACAATGTCAAGTATTCTTCCGTCTTCCCTGAGCGTCTCGATCGTCTTCCGTGTAAGACCGCAGTGGACCGTTACAAAGTCAACTCCCTCTTCAGCATGCCCCTCAATAGCATTGAACAGGTCATCAACACTCATCTTCGCGATCGAACCCTTTTCCTCCGCGGCCTTTGCGACTGCCTCGTAAATGGGTACCGTACCGACTGCAATAGTTGATTTTCTCATAAGGAGGCGTCTGATATCCTTTATCGGGCCGCCGGTCGAGAGGTCCATGACCGCATCCGCTCCGTACTGAATCAGTACATCAAGTTTTTCCATCTCTTCGTCAAGGGAGATCCTGTCTCTGGAGGTGCCAATGTTTGCATTGATTTTTGTCCGGAGGCCCCTGCCGATCCCCAGCGGCCTGATGTCGTGGTTAGCATTCCGGGATATCACCGTAAGGCCATTGGCAATGTCCCTTGACAACTGTTCCGGATCAACTCCTTCGTCAGCTGCCACCTCTTTTACTTCATCCGTGATAATGCCTTTTGCTGCAAGTTCGATTCTTGTATGTTCCAGAGATTTGTTCATGTTTTCTCCCTCAACTTAATGTTCAATATTGAAGTATTTCTTTTAATGTGCCAGTAATCCGGTTATATCCTGTGCCTTCTTGCGGATGTCGGCAGCCCTGAAGATTTCCGATATCATCGAAACACCATATGCGCCTGCTGTGATAACATTCCTGATCCTTCCCTCTTTTATCCCGCCCAATGCAAATACAGGGATATTTATCTTTCCGGTCACCTTTTTCAGCATATCCAGTCCGGCCGGAGCGCCGTATTTTGATTTTGACGGTGTACGGTATACAGGACCGAATGTGATAAAATCAGCTCCTCCCCTTTCCGCCTCTCCTGCCTCTCTTAAAGAGTGAGTTGAAACTCCGATCATAAGCTTTTTCTTTACCGCGGCCCTGACAGCGTGAACAGGGATGCTGCTCTGCGCAAGATGCACCCCGTCAGCGCCCACGGCAAGCGCGATATCAAACCTGTCATTTATAAAAAGTTTCGCATTAAACTTATCAGTTACCTCTCTCATCTTATACGCAAGTTTCAAAAGTCCCCTCGTATCCAGGTCTTTCTCCCTTAACTGTACCGCCTTCACTCCTCCGCGTAATGCCTGCCTCACGGCAGTGACGAGTGGCGAGTGACGGGTTACGAGTTTTCTGTCCGTAATCAAATAAAGCCTGAAATCAATCTTCATCCTGTTTCTCCCCTGATCCCTGACTACTGCCTACCGCCTTACAACATCCCCTCTATCGGGCTGCTCGCGGTTGCATACAGTTTCCGGGGCATGCGGCCCGCCTTAAAGGCCAGCCTGCCTGCTATGCATGCATGCTTCATAGCGCCTGCCATCGCGATCGGGTCTTTTGCACCGGCAATAGCGGTGTTCAGCAGCACGGCATCACAGCCAAGCTCCATGGCCAAAGCAACATCAGATGCAGTGCCAACCCCTGCGTCCACAACAACAGGCACCTTTGCCTGCTCAAGTATGATCTTTATATTGTAAGGGTTCCTTATGCCGAGCCCGGACCCGATGGGCGCTGCAAGAGGCATGACAGCAGCCGCCCCCGCGTCAACAAGCCTCAGCGCCATTACCGGGTCATCATTGATATACGGGAGTACGATGAAGCCCTCTTTGGCGAGTATCTCCGTTGCCTTGAGGGTCGCGCAGGCATCAGGGAAGAGGGTCTGTTCATCACCAATGACCTCGATCTTGATCAGGTCGGATACCCCGGTCTCCCTCGCAAGCCTTGCATATCTGAGCGCGTCCTCAAGGGTGAAACAGCCCGCTGTGTTGGGCAGTATTTTGTATTTCTTCGGATCAATATAATCCAGGAGATTCTCGGACTTCTTGTCAAATATATTTGTCCTTCTCACCGCGACCGTCACCACATCAGCGCCCGACTCCTCGATTGCCCGCGCAGTCTCTTCAAAATCCTTATACTTTCCTGTGCCCACCCAGAGCCGGGATTTAAATTCAATGTCTTTAATAATTAGCTTGTCATCCATACTTTCTCCTTATCATAATGTATGTTGAATAGATAAGCATTTCGTCTTTAACTCATCACTCATAACTCTAAACTGCCTTTCCACCCCCCTCCCACGAAATTGACTATCTCCACCGCGTCTCCATCATTCAGGACATGTTCGTTATAGTCCGCCTTTTTAATGATGCCCAGATTGACTTCAACAGCCACCCGCGCAGGTTCTATTTCCAGATCACTCAAAAG
>JAJRVB010000294.1 GCA_024277515.1 Nitrospirota bacterium
TATATACATGAGCGTAATAGTGTCTGGTAACACAGCTTACATATAACATCCTGAAAAATTAATGTAATTACCAGTATTTGTCTTGATAATGCGATTAGTGCAGACGAAAAAAATAACGAAAAGATATGGATTATCTCGGATGGAAGGCCGGTCAATCTGGACCTGAGCAATATCTGTAAAGAGGCTGTTTCCGGGACGACTACTGAATCGAGCATATCGGAATTTGCACGGTATCTGCTGAACCCGAATCCAATTACCCTGGAGGAAAAGGTCGTTGGATGCAGAATCGAGTATCGGGAGCCGTCCTCGGGAAGTTTCAGACGGTTGATGAGAAAAATGACGCCCGGGAAAAAGAAGGGCCCTGAAATGGATAATGAACTTGCAGAGGAGATCGTATCAGGCTCACTCATCGGGGCGCCGGCGTTCGAGGATGAAGCCCTGAATGAACATTTCAGGAAGATCAATGATCTGCTCAAGCCGTTTGACCCGGTGCAGAAGAAACTGGCTGCCCTGGACAAGGATAAGGTCGCTGACATTAAAGCCATATGCCAGGATATCGGCCGGAACAGGTACAAGTTAAATCTTCAGGGCAGTATCAGCGACAAGATCAACTTCGTGTCCAGGTCCCTTTCCCGGAAGACAAAGGTCGTTGCCAACAGGGCCTACCTCCTGAACGGTCTGTTTGAGATGCGGGGTTTCAGCTTTAAGGCATTTGATGCGGAGAACAGCTACCGGCTGGTAAAGTTCTCGCAGAACAATGCGATGAAATATTGTGTGCTGAATGCCAATTACCAGGTGGAGTTCTGGATTGATGATTCGATACTTATTAAATATATGCACCTTCTTCAACAATGTATCCATTCCGACCCCAAACTCAGAGAGGCGCTCACACTCTGCATAAAAGGCGAGGCCAAACCTCTCAAACTTTTTTTTGCAAATCAGCTTGGACAGGACTACTCTGAAAAACGTCTGCCCATGATATATCGTGAAGTCTTTGACACGCACAACATCAGCCCGGACGCCAAAGACACGATTGCCGGCACCCTGAATAAATTCCAGAGTATTATATCCTTTAACTTTGTCCCGATGTCCGGGAGCGGCAAGCATACCCTCTGTACCAATATTACGGTTATGCACGATTTCAGGGCCCTTGAATCGCTAAAGAGCAGGCTGCCGCAGGTGTATTCGGAAATCGATAAAAAGTCCTCTGTCTCTGACGTTGGCAAACTCTATCTGCTAGACTCGATGAGGGGCTACCAGAATGTCTGACGTATATAACGATAATGATTATAAATGGATCAAGGAGTTGATGCTCTATCCACAGACCCTTGCAAGGCATCTGGACTACCTCGAGGATACTTCCCAGATTCATATCCCCAGTGATCCGATAGAAAAGGTCATATTCCAGGACAACGCAAAAAAGGCGATCAGAAAGATAGCCCAGAACAAGGGGCACATGCTTATGGTGGGCAAGCCGGGAACGGGTAAATCCATGCTGGCAGGCATGTTTAAGCATGTGCTCGATAAATCCCTGGGTGAATATATACGGCCGAAATCCGCCATAGCCGCTTATCCCGGGAAAGATGTTAACCATGTCCGCTTTGCATATGCGGATCCGGACAGACTCGACAAATACATTGCCAGGGTGAGAGAGCAGATCGAGACCGCAAAGAACAGTGTGGATGAATTTTCCCTTGCCGATCAGATCGCCCCGGTGAAAAAGGCAAAAAAGTACCTGCTCTGGGCAGCGGGACTCAGCATTGCGGGGGGCATCTTCTATCCGCCTGCGTTTGTCCTGACCGGACTGACCGGCATAGGGGCGATTTTCATGTTCATTCAGGAAAACAATACCAGTGTGCAGGAAAAGATACAGCGTGAAGCGCTGGGCGGCAAGTCAGTATCTGTAAAACATATAGTTGATATGGTGCCCGATGTGCTATACGACCCCCGAAAAGATGCCAGGCTTATGGTGAACGTGTCGGAGCCGAATTCGAAAAATATGAAGGGTGGCTTCAGGCACGACCCGTATCAGTCAGGGAGTATGTATACCCCGATACACAAGAGGACCTATCTGGGAGCGCACGCAAAGGCGCCCATTATTTATATTGATGAACTAAAGACCCTCATAAAGACACGCTATATGTCGAGCCTGCTCGAGATCATGCAGAACAAGCAATATATTCTCGAAGGCGGAAGAAATACAGGGAGCGGCGCTGCGGACAGATCGGAAAACCACCTCAGGGCCGACAATATCATCATAGCCTGCTGCAATCACGACACACTGCGACACCTCCAGGAAGAGGGCGACGGCGCCTTTCTCAGCAGGATAGAGGACAAGGGGGAGATCATCCAGATGGAGAATGCCGTGCCGGAAAACGCGGAACATATAAGGCAGGTCGCCCAGTATATCAAGCAGGAGATCAGCAACCTCGAAAAGGACTTTGAACATACCTGGGGCGAGGTGTTTGCCAAAGAGGGTCATGCAGGGGTCAGGAGGAGGAGCGAGCAGATCTACGGGAAGAGACTGCCGCGTGACTACAGGCTCAAGGTGCGTGAATTTTCGAGAAACGCGGTCACCGAAATCGTTAAAGAGCTTCGATGCCGGAGCGCTGACGGTAAAATGAGCTGCATACTGAGACCGATTAACGGGATCATCAAGACCGCTGAACTCGATGCGATTGTCGACAATTCGGAACTTGTGGAGCCGGAACATATCAGGAGCGCGATCAGGGAACATATCAGTCTCGAGGGGGCCGTATCAAGGGAAATCATTGAAAACAGAAAGGACCTCAAGAAGTACATCACATCCATGACGGATTCAATAGGGTATGTGGTGGGCCTTGCTGTCATAAATTCGAGTTCGAGCGGCCAGATGTTCGGTCAGCCCCTGCCCATTCATTGTCAGATCAACACCGGGGGTTCCGATATCATCACCGCGCCCGGGAAGATCGGGGACATTGCAAAGGCGGCAGCGCAGAACGTGAGGGCATCGATCAAGAGACTCCTGCGCAGGGTGGAAGCCCCCTATGTGGGGTATGAAATGCATATTGAATATATTCAGGCCCATGGCGGAGTGGAAGGAGACAGCGCCTCGGTTGCCATGGATGTGGGCCTGATATCGGATTATATACAGCAGCCGGTGAATCAGAAATACGGAATAACCGGTTCATTGACCGGAGACATCATCCTTGCGGTCGGGGGGGTGACCGAAAAGGTGAGGTCTATCATGGACACGGAGCTTACCATGGAGGGGGCCTGCATCCCGTGGCAGAACAAGTATGATATTGAACCTCTTCTTGTGAATATGGATTTTGAATATGTGCAGCATGATGAAGTGCCGGGGATCAGAATATACAGGAGCGAAGGAGAGCAGGACCCGTTTGATATTTATTTCTGTAAGACCAAATACAATGCGTATAAAATTTTAATGGGATTAAGCAGGCAGGAGGTAGAAGAGCGCATGACGGAACGGAGCAGGAAAGACCTCCTGTTTATGAAGCAGATCTCAAAGAAAACGGATGATCAGGAAAGGGGCCGGGCAGGGGATACAAGCCTTGGGGAAGGCTAATTAGCACGGGCTGCTGAATAAGCAGCCCTTTTTTTTGCTGAACCCGAATAAAGCAGATATTGCTCAATCAAATAATTGACTCGATAAATTATTGAGATAATATGCAGAAGACTTTGAATGAAATCATACATGCTCAGATTGGTTGGTATTGCGTCTAAGGTATCGAAAATTATTTGCTTTCACAACACCTGCTTTATTCTTATTGCATGTTTCTTGTGAAACGGGTGGCCCATATGGCTTTCACGTGCGAGCGGGATCAGAAGCAGAGATGGGCTGCCTGTTCCCTGATGGCAGCGGCCCGGCGGTCCGAAATTGA